>CAZWZZ010000582.1:0-4788 GCA_964638395.1 uncultured Caldilineaceae bacterium | reverse complement strand
CTTCTTCCCCTTGCCGGAACTTCGGCCCTTCTTCTGCTTCAAGTTCGCCTTGAGCCAATCTATGGCTCCGGGCGTGCGTCGCCAAATCGGGAGGTAGGCGGAGGCGTAGAGAACAGCTTCACTCTCATCCCCCCAACTTATATACTCCGGCAAGCGATTGGGGATGCGTTTGCGCCCGGTCAGATAGGTCGGCACATAGGAATTCTCGGCCAGGGCCTCTTTCAGGGCGCTGTTGGCTGCCTGCCCCGCCCCTTCCAGGCGAAAGGTCAGCAGGGCACGGCTATAGAGCCACTCGGCCATCCCGTCATCCTCATACTCGGCGATCAAGGCATCCGCCTCGGCATCTCGCTCCTCCGACATCAGCAAGTTCAACAAACTGTAGCGCAGCCCCTGATTATCGTGGGGATTCAAATCGAGCATGGCCCGGTAATGAGCGGCGGCCTCATCGGTGCGGTCCAGCTCCCACAGCAGTTGAGCCACCCCCTGACGTGCCCGCATGTAAGGTCGGGTCTCCAGAATACCCCAGAAATAACCGGCATTTTCTTCAAAAAATGGTTTGCCCAGCGCCCGCTCGCCGGCCTCGACCCCTTTCTGATAATACTCCAGAGCGCGACCCACAGTGTCGGCCTCCTCCTCGGCCAGCAGCACATAGGCGTCGGCGCAATCTGGCGAGATCTCCAGAGCTTCGTGGGCCAGGATCAGGCGACGGGCCGGGTTGCTCTCCTCCCAGGCCTGGTACATCAACTGTTGGGCCTCTTGCAATTGCGGATCATCGAAGCCCATGCCCAGTTGCCCAAACATGCCTTCCATCGCCCGCCGGTCAAAGGCCGGCAAGTCATCCTCATCATACTCTTCATCATACTCTTCATCGTCCCAATCGCCCCAATCCCCCATATCGACCGGGCGGGTATCCGTGGGCAACTCGCCAGCCGGATATTTGATCTGCACCTCGGTCGGCCCGGCCTGAGTGGGTACGGACAGGGTTATTTCGAGGGGGTCGGCGACGGTCGGCTTTGGCCCATCCAGCAAATGCTCCTCAACCAGACGGGGCAAGACCCGCAGGGCAGCCTCGTACCAATGCAAATCGGCGGCGCTGGGGCGACTCACGCCACCTTCACGGGTATAGATCACCGGAATGGGATGGGCCATCTCATCGGCGATCCGCCAGCCATACTGCTCCATTGCCTCGGCATCGGCAAAAGGCAAAGTGGTGATCTGCTCGAAAATAAAACTGTGACCACCCTGTGGCGGCAACATTTCCAGGGGATTATCGGCAAAACCAAACAGCCGCTCCACATCCTCCCAGCGGCGGTACATAGCCAGCCCATACTCCACGCCCCCGCCACCCATCACCTGCACAAAGCGGGTTGATTTCTCCGGGGCCACCTGCACGGCAAAGGTATCGGTATCGACCAGATGAATCCACGGCTCGGCCTCGTAGAAATCGGCAGCGGCATCAAAGAGAGCGCCCACCAGAGCCGGGGTCACGCCCTTGACGCTCAACAGGCCGGGAATCTCCGGCCCGCCCCGCAAATGCTCTTCCAAATCGGTCACCACCTCATCGACGACATCCAAATGGGACAACGCCTCCACCGTAATCTCCAACGTGGCCAGGGCCTCGGTCAGGGTGGCTTCTAACTGCCTGTCGGTGGTTTCCAGGATGAGATGATCCGGGCGGTGCGCTTTCAGCCGCATACCGGGCGGGGGCGTGACCATCGCCTCGGTTAAATCGGCCAGTAGCTCATCCGCCGCCGGGGTTTCGGTGGCGATGTCCGATTTTTGAATGATGCCTTTGTCTAAATTTAGAATCAACACCAGGGTCGGTTGAATGGGCGTTTCATCGGGGGGCGCAATCCAGGTTCGCAAGCGTCGAACTGCCAGCCCCCACGTTTCATGCTGTTGCGGTAAATTGCCGGGATTCCGGCGTGATTTTCGGCGTGCCATTGTTGCCTCCTCATTAAAGCAATGCGAATTTTTGTCGGGTAGACCAGAGCCTCCAGCCTCTTCCAGCCTATTGTATAGGAAATCACGTCGTTTAGATAATTCAGCGTGGCTCTATTCCCGTTCAGCCCCTAACGGAAATTTTGCCGGGTAGTTGTTGGCTCCCCTCCCCTACCGCTCTCCCTCTCTCAAAAAACTTAGGAGTTACGCAGTTGAGCGACAAACGCATCCTGAGTAGGCGGTAGCCGTATCGAAGGGTGACGTTTGGAGCGGCTGCACCCCCTTCGACAGGCTCAGGACGCGGCCTCGATACGCCTTTTCAAGGCTACTCGGGATGCGAACTGCGTAACTCCTAGAACTATTCACAGCGCGGAAATTTTGCCGGATAGATCATTCCGGCAGCACAAACCGCACGGCGGTCGGCTGACCGATCACGCCGGTCAGGGTCCGCTCGATGGCCGAGGCCAGCCGATTCTCCAGCCACTCCTTGGCGTAAATCGACTTGGCGTCGATGACGAACAAACCCGGCCCACCCTCGATCACCTCTGTTTGCTTGAGCCACGTCTCGAAAGTTGGGCGAGCCATTTGCAGACGTAACTGCTCCAGGGCGGCCTGCCACTGCCGCCGGGCGGTTTGCAGGCCAGCATCGAGCGGGGGCGGGGGTGGGTCAGGTTGAATCGGCGATGCAGGCTGGGTCAAGAGACGACGGGTCTGGGATGGCTCCAAATCGGCGTAAATTTCGGCCCAATTGACAAAGGTGTCGATCAGGTCGGGGGCGATGGTTTCAATGGACGGCTGGCGGGTGGTGAGGGCTTCGGCGACTGTTTCAAACCTGTGCCAGGTGGCATCATCCAGCCGGGCAAAGGCCACAAATTCGGCAGGCGGCGGATCACCGGCCAACAGACGCTTGATGACGTAGCTTCGAGGATCGAACAACCCCGGCTGCGTTTCGGCATACAAAAACCAGGCCCCGATTTTAGCCACTGTAATATCACGATTAGCCAAAATACGGCTATAAGAGGGTTCCTGAACGGCCAGATCCTTGAGCAATAAGGCCACCCCTTTTGCCTCAGCCGCAACCGTAGTCGTTTGCTGTTTTTCTATTTTATTATCATTAGAAGAATTTAAAGAGTCATTTAAAGTTGCGACATTTTTTCCGTTGGCGGGCGCTCCATGTTGCGACATTTTTTCCGCTCCGGTGTGATCTGCCCGACCATTTTTCGTCCCATTGTCCGACATTTTTTCGGCTGCCTGACCGTAAGCGAAATTTTGTCGAGTAGATAGCCGATCCAGAATCGGGAACAGATTCAGTTGCCCATTCTCGGCATCGCGGCCAAACACGTCGCCCGCCAACTGCTGCCGTAGCTCAAAACTGAGCCGTTGCTGATCGTCGGGGGTCAACGGCTCATCCACCATGCGGATGGTGTAGGTGGTCGGCTGGTTGCGGGCACCGGTGCCGGGCGTGTCGGCGACCGTGAAGAACAGGTCGGCGTGGGGATTGTCCATCAGATTGGCCAGGTTACGGGTCGTCTGGCCGATGGTGGCCGCCAAATCTTTCTTGTAGATGGTCAACCGATCCCGCAGTTCGCCGCTACTTTCATCCCAGAAGCAGCGACGGCGCATGGCGATGATGATCCAGGCCAGGGCGTGACCCAGCAGCCGCACCCACTCCAGCCGGAAATATTGCCAGCCGACGTAAATCTTGTTGGGCTGCACGATCTGGTTGTGGAGGCGGGCGCAGGCCCGGTCGAGGCGGCCCACCCGCTCATCGTCGGCGTGGTCGCTCAGGCGAATCCCCATCGTTTCCTCGGCCAGTTCCAGAATCGTGCGCCGGGGCAGGGTTTTGGGTATTTTGCCGGTATAGGAAATTTTGTCGATCAGGTCGGGCAGGGCCGTGATGGTTTGGATGGCGGTCAAGCCACCTTCCAGCGGATCGAGGCCGGGCGGCAGTATCTCCCGCAGCAGATTGGTCAGGCCGATTTGGTGGCGGGGGGAGAGCGGCTCATCCAGCAGCAGGTGGTAGCGATTCTTGTCCCGCACCTTTTTGCCGATCTGGCTGCGGTAGCGGTAGCGGTGGGTGATCTCGGTGATAAACCAGCGGCTCAACGGTTTCTTGAAGCAACGTTCGATGGTCCGCTCATCCAGAGCCGTTTCGCGGGCCAGGGTGGCCTTGTCCACGATGCACCAGGGCCGGCGACGATTCCAGTAACATTGCTGCCGCAGGCCAACCACCAGCCAGGCCAGCGACGGTCCCAGAATCGGCACCCATTCGTCGATAAAATAACGGGTCACGGCGAATTTGAAATCGGGCCGGGTGATGGCGTTATAGAGGGTATTGTAAACCCCTTGTAGATGCAGCGTCTCTTTGTCGCCGAGCATAAAGCCTCTGTGATCTCAATCGGTTTCAATCGATCTCAATCGGTCTCAATCGATCTCGAAAAAATTCGATCAAATTTCGATAGGAGAAGATGCAGGCAAGCCAAAAAGACTCTGCGCTCTTGACAAAATGATTCGACCCTGGTATTATTAGGGGCGTACACAGTCAAGGACGCGCAAAGGCGCACCTTCCCCTTCCCCAAGAAGGGGCTGTACAAGTGAGAGGTGGCACTCTCACTCACATATAACTAAAGACACAAACAGCGATAGGAGACTTGGTGGCACAAGTCTCTTTTGCTTTTTAGGGCTGTTGGCGACATCCCCAATTGCTCAGATAGAAACTTGGCAGGTTTCTAGGCTCGCTGTCGTAAAAAATGAAACGAAAGACCGGCTCCGGGCGGTTGGCAGCCGCCTCGGTCAAACAGTAACCGGGGTCTCGTATCCAGGACTGACGCAGATCCCCCTCAATCC
>CAZWZZ010000581.1:0-4793 GCA_964638395.1 uncultured Caldilineaceae bacterium | reverse complement strand
GGTCACGGGTGATTTTGGCGTTCTCCTCCGGCGTGCCCCCGGCCAACTGGCCGACATCGGCTGTGGCAAAGCCCAGCGTGGCCGGGTCGAGGGTCTCGGTCACCACCTGTCCGTTTCGCAAATGGCTGATTTTATTGGGGCCGGAGGTGGTCAACTCATCCAGACCACCGTGGCCGTGGAAGACAATAGCCGCCCGCTTGCCCAGACCACCCAGCACGCGGGCCATCGGCTCCGTCAGCCGCTCGTCGAAAACGCCGATAGACATCGTCTGGGCATCGGCCGGGTTGGTCAAGGGGCCGAGGATGTTAAAAATCGTCCGCACGCCCAGCTCCCGGCGGGGGCCGATGGCGTGCTTCATGGCCGGGTGGTGCTTGACGGCGAACATAAAGCCGATGCCGACCTCGTCGATGGCCTGGGCCACCTGCGCCGGCTTCAAATCGAGGTTGACGCCCAGCGCGGCCAACACGTCGGCGCTGCCGCTCTTGCTGCTGGCGGCCCGGTTGCCGTGCTTGGCCACCTTTTGGCCTGCTCCCGCCACCACAAAAGCCGTCGTCGTGCTGATGTTAAACGTGCCCGCTCCGTCGCCGCCGGTGCCGACCACATCGACCAACTCATCCGGCGGGGTGTGACCCCTGACCGAGATGGCCACCCGGCGCATCGCTCTGGCGCTGCCGGTCACCTCTTCGATGCTCTCCCCCTTCATCCGCAAGGCCGTCAAATAAGAACCGATTTGGGCGGTGGTGGCCTCCCCTTCCATAATTTGGGACATCACCTCCTCGGCCTCCTCCTCCGTCAGCGACTCTCCGGCGATGACTTTGCCGATGGCCGTTTTGATGGGCATAATGACCACCGGCTGGGGCGGGGGGGGCGCTTTGACGGCGGGCGTGGCCGGTTCGGCTTTAGCTTGGCCAAAATCTTTGGCCTCGATTTGGAGGAAGTTACGCAACATTTCGTGGCCATACTCGGTCAAAATCGACTCCGGGTGGAACTGGACGCCAACGACCGGATACGCTTTGTGGCGCAGGGCCATCACCTCGGCATCCTTGCCCCGGCCCGTAATTTCCAGGCAGTCGGGCAGCGGCTCTTTGACGATGAGGGAGTGGTAGCGAGTGGCGGTCAACGGGCTGGGCAGGTTGTAGAAGATGCCCTGCTGGTTGTGTTCGACGGCGGATACTTTGCCGTGCATAATTCGGTTGGCCCGGACGACCTGGCCACCGAACGCCTGGCCGATGGCCTGATGCCCCAGACAGACGCCCAGAATGGGAATCTCCTGATGAAACCGTTTAATCAAATCAAGCGAAATCCCGGCATCATCCGGCGTGCCCGGCCCCGGCGAGATGACGATTTGGGCCGGTTTCATCGCTTCGATCTCATCTAAGGTGACCGCATCGTTGCGCCGCACTTCAATCTCGTAACCCAACTCGCCCAGATATTGAACCAGGTTATAGGTGAATGAGTCGTAATTATCAATGACTAAAATCATATTGCCCTCCGCAGTCTTGAAAATTGAGTGATTTGCCTGCCGTTCGATAGATTAGTATACTTTTGTACACATTTTCATTGTTCATAAACATCCAATAGGGATTAACTAATGACAACCCCTACAGAAATTTCCGAGGTTTCCCCGGCATCGACCGAGACTGCCGACGAGGCGCGGTATCAATATGGCTGGCGCTATGTGATTCACACCCTGCCCGACGGCGAAGAAAAAATTGAGCGCGTGCCTCTGACCTTGGAAGATATTTTGCATCCCCAAATTGGAGATTTTCGAGTGCATAGCCAGGATCATGAGCGATTTTGTGTCTACCTCCACAATGTTTTTGAAGCCCGCGTGGCCGCCGACCCCCACGCCGTTGTGCTGCACGATGTCCGGGTGGCCTGGGCCGACCCCGAAGTGAAGCCCCACGGCCCGGATATTGCCGTTATTTTTGGCGTCCGTGAGAAACAGAACTGGAGTACCTTCGACGAGAAAGAAGAAGGCACCAAACCCTCTTTGATTATTGAAGTCACCTCGCCCAACACCCGCTCCGTTGATTTAATCAGGAAGTTTGATCAGTATGATCAGGTCGGCGTTCCTCTCTACATCATCATCGATTCTTACCAACGCCAGGGGCGCACCACGCGCCGTCTGTTGGGGTATCAACTGACCCCGACCGGCTACACGGTTTTGCCGCCTGATGAGCGGGGGTGGCTGTGGTTGGAACCGGTGCAAGTCTGGCTGGGTCTGCACGAGAATGAACCGCTCTGTTATGATGAAGCCGGGCAGCCCATCAAAGATTACACCAACCTGACGGCTGCTTATCTTCAAGCTGAGACCAAAGCGGCTGAAGCTGAGTCGCGGGCTACGGAAGCCGAGGCCCGTGCCAAGTCCGAAGCGGAAGCCCGGTCGAAAGCGGAAGCCCGGTTGCAAGCCCTGGAAAATGAATTGCGTCGTCTCCGTGGCGAAGGTGATTGATTATTGCGTCTGCTCGGCATAATTAACCGCTTCAGCCATCGCTTTAGCCTTGTTCCAACTCTCCTCATACTCCCGCTGCGGGTCGCTGTCGGCGACGATGCCACCCCCGGCCTGAATGTGGACGGTGTCGCCCAACATCACTGCGGTACGGATGGCGATGCAGGAGTCCATCGTGCCGTCGTAGCCGATGTAGCCAACCACCCCGGCGTAGATGCCCCGGCGGGTGTTCTCCAATTCGTCGATGATCTCCATCGCCCGCACCTTGGGCGCGCCGGAGACCGTACCGGCGGGGAAGGTAGCCCGCAGCAGGTCGAAGGCGTCAGTACCGGCCCGCAATTTGCCCTTGACATCGGAGACGATGTGCATGACGTGGGAGTACCGTTCGACAACCATCAACTCCTCGACGTGGATGGTGTCATACTCGCAGACGCGACCCAGATCGTTCCGCCCCAGATCGACCAACATAATATGTTCGGCCCGCTCCTTTTCATCCTCCAGCAGCTCCTCGGCCAAGGCCTCATCCTCCTCGATGGTCAAGCCCCGCCAGCGCGTCCCGGCGATGGGGCGTAGTTCGGCCATACCCTCTTCAAAACGGACGTGCATCTCCGGGCTGGCGGCGATGATGTGCAGCGGTTTGCTGCCGATGCCGCCGGGGAAGCGCATAAAGACCATATAGGGCGAAGGGTTGTGCATCCGCAGCGCCCGGTAGATGTTGAAGGGGTGGGCGTGGGTCCGGCGGGAGAGGCGTTGGGAGATGACCACCTGGAAAATATCGCCGGCGGCGATGTATTCTTTGGCCCGGTTGACGATGTCCCGGTACTCGTCGATAGTGAAGTTGGATTCCAGGCCATTGTGGGACACTTCGTGGGGATTGTGGATGTCCGGCAGCGGCGCGTTGAGGCGAGCCACGACTTCGTCGATGCGGGAGATGGCCCGCCGGTAGGCCGTGCGAGCATCCCCCCGCGTCAGGTCGGCATTGGCCACAACCTGCAATCGCTGCCGGGCGTGGTCAAAGACCACCACCGTGTGGGCGAGCATGAAGGCCGCCTCCGGCACATTCAGGTCAGCGGGGTTGTCATCCGGCAGCCGCTCGAAGCGACGGACGCCGTCGTAGCTGAGGTAGCCGACCGCGCCGCCGATAAAGCGGGGCAAATCGGCCAGCCGCACCGGTTTGTAGCGGGCCATCTCCTGCTCCAAGACGCTCAACGGGTCTTGACCGGCCTCCAGGGGAATAGTCCGCCCGTGGCCGTCGCTGGAGTGGTAAACGCCCTCCTCCGTGGTAATCATCACCCCCCGGGGGCGGACGCCGATGAAGGAGTAGCGGGCCACTTGCTCGCCGCCGGAGACCGACTCCAGCAGGAAGCAAGGACCTTCATCCTGCAACTTGAGATAGATGCTGACCGGTGTTTCCATATCCGCCGGTAGATCACGGTGGACAGGAATGAGGTTGCCCTGACCGGCCATCGCCTCGACTTGCTCTAGGGTTGGTGTGTACATCGTGCCTCCTGCTAACTTGGTAAGTTGGAGATTATCGTAATCAAAATGGTTTGTCTCATCTCGGTTGAATGAGAGTCTCGTAAAGCATAAAACGTGAAACGTAAAACGTAAGTTGATGCGCGGTCAATCATTACGTTTTGCGTTTTACGTTTTTGTTCAACGAGATTGTCGGTTTATTTACGTCACCTCAAAATACAAAAGCCCCTCATCCTCAAAAAACCTTCAAAAAAATAATCCGAAGATTTTTTGGGGACGAGAGGCTTAACTCCCGCGGTGCCACCCCACTTAGACCGGACAAACGACAATAGAAAAACCCCGTGTGAAACACACGAGGTCTGCTCGATATGCCAGTCTCACTCATCAGGTACGCAGTTAAAAGAGATTGGGAGATTAGTTATTGGAGATTGTTTTTTGACCTCTAATAACTAACAACTACCAACCTAATTTCTAACCTGAATACCCAGCTCCCAGATAACGGTGGAGTCGCCGGTGTTTCCTACTCATCGGCTGAATCCATCGGCTGATTTTCGGGACACAACTCGGAGGCCCATTCACGCTTCGCGCACGTACCGGCTTCTCACCAGCCGCCGGCTCTCTGAACGCCGCTTGAAGCGTTACTCTTCCTCGTCAACGTTTTTAAGATTGAGTTGAGCTAGAATTTAACACAGTAATTGTTTTTTGTCAAGGGGAGGTCAAATCGTAAAAACAGTACTCCGCAATGCCCTCGACCCAGAAATAGGTTTTACGTTTCCCGTTTTACGTTTCAGATAACTCCAATCTAACGGATTAAATCTTGGAGCTGCCTAACAGAGACCGTTGCCCATTCACCCCGTGGGCTTGC
>CAZWZZ010000580.1:0-4809 GCA_964638395.1 uncultured Caldilineaceae bacterium | reverse complement strand
CTGTAGTAGAGCCGAAAAAGAGAAGCGTGGAAGTCGTATACTTGACCATAACTCAAAATGGCATTATTATATATACATAATGCTTTTTTTGTCACGAAGGGAATAATCGATTAACTATAGTTCTGAGGATAAGCAATCGAATAGGCTGTTCATCTTTATAGCTATCGCGCTGGTGGGGCTGATGCTGTTGGGCTTATTAGGCTTGGGAGCGGCTTTTTTTCTGAGGCAGGCCAGCCGCGCTCAGGAGCAGGCGGTCGCGGCAGCCACCCCGACACCCGTTCCGCCTACGCCCGAACCGACCAATACGCCGCTCCCGCCCCCGCCGACTGACACCCCAACGCCGCTACCAACTCCAACCGGAACCCCTGTGGTTAGTTCGGCTGATGGTCAGCAAGCGGCCGATGTGGATCAACCCGTGACGATTGAGGACTTTATGCCGGTCGCTACAGCCACAGCGGTTGACAACGGCGCGACGCCCACCAATACCCCGGTGGTCAGGAGTGGTACGGAAGAGCCGTTACTGGCTGAGGCTGAGACCGAGAGCGACGGTGTGGAAAGCGGGGATGAAGTGTTGACCTCTCCGCCGGATACAATTCCCCAAGGGGGTGGTGTTTTGGAGAGCAATCGCAATGATCCCCTCGTCTGGGTCGGCGTGAGTGTGCTACTGATGCTACTCGTCGGTATCATATTCCGCCGCAGACCTGGATAGAAGCAAACTCTATCACAAATAGCACAACCTCAAAAACGACAACTTGTCGAATAAGTTGTCGTTTTTTATTTCATTTTTTGTTGTAAGTAAGGGGCTAACTAAACAGGATTAGGATTAGCTGTTGTTCTGATCTTTTTGATCTTTTAGATACCGCCCGATGGTCGTCAGCAGGCGGTTCAGATCGACAGGTTTGGTGAAATGCTCGTTAGCACCGGCTGCCAGGGCACGTTCCTTATGTTTGGCGCTGGCCCAGGCAGAGATGGCAATGATGGGGATAATCGACGTTCGATCCTCTGAGCGGAGGATTTTTATCGCCTCAAAACCATCCATTCGTGGCATTCGCAAATCCATCAAAATCAAATCAGGTAGCCATTCCCGTGCCTTGTCTACACCTTCCACTCCATCACTGGCTACGGCAACCTCAAAGCCGTTAAGCTCCAACATTTGAGCCAAGATGTCCCTCTGAGCAGGATGATCTTCTATATACAATACTTTTGACACGTAATCGCTCCCATTCGAATGAAATTTCCCAAGTTAGGTAGTTGGCTTGGGGGAGATATACTTGAACTTAAAAATCGGTCGTGTACTTGATGATGTACGCACATCTTCGGGTAGTTATTTTAGAGCCAAGCCTGACCTACCGAAGATATTCCGATGTAGATTATTTTACTTTTTATAACCCTTAATAGGTATAGGCTTTTATTACTAAAATTTAACCAATAAGTTTATTTGTGTCTTATACGCGAAAAACGGTCAAAGAATAACGATCTCAGCAACAAGTCAAAACCTAATATTGAGACTATCACAACTACAAAAGTCTGTCAAGAAGAATACATCATTTGTAAAAGTCTGAAACAAGCTGCATGTGCGAGTTTTTTCAGCAGTTAAAAATTGGCTTTGTGTTGCTTGATTCCCCGGCTCTAACTCTGCTTGAGAGCAGTTTAGACACCACTTTGTTTTAATCTTGATTTAATTTTTACTTCATTTCTCTTTAATCTTGACATTATACCATATAGTCACACTAATCTAATAAATAGTGTAAACCCTCCCTCCTGAAAGACCCGTGTCGTGGCAGCACGGGTCTTTTTCTTTTGGTTAAATTGGCGCAATTTTTGAAATTGCGCCAATTTGATTTGATCTGGATACCGACTCACTCAATCAGCATAAACTTTTTCCCCCGGACGGGTCGTTGGGCGCAGGTAGGACTCTGTGACAGGTGACTTCTGCTCCAGGCCGGCGGCCATAAACAGAACAAACGCGATCAAAATCAAGTCGGAGACGAAGAGGTGAAACAACTGCATCCAGACAGGGGCCAATAGCGCAATGTTCAGCGCCCCGCCGATCAACTGCACAATGTAGAGCCAGAGAAATATCTTGGCAAACCGGCTGGTGGCCGGCGTGCCCCGGCTGGCATTGAAAATATTCATAATCAGAATAATCGTCGCCCCAATGACGATGGCCAAAAAAGGATGAGCAACCCGGAGCCGGATCAAAAAATGGGCCGTGGGTGAGAAATCTTGCCGCAGCCCTTCGGCCACCGACTCAACCGGGAAGAGGGTGTTGCCCAACGCAGCGATACCGCCACTGGCCCCCAAAATCAAAATACCGACAAAGCTGACCCCCAAGGCCCAGCCGAACGCTCCCTGAGCTTTCAGCCGCATTGGTTGGCCCCCGGACGCCCACCACGCAGTCAGCGTGAGAACGCCCAATAGAATATACGTGTTTACCAGGTGGAGAGCGACGACGATGGCTCTGGCGGTTGAGGTATCATAGGCGACCAGGGCAAAAATAACCAGGACCGCCCCAATCAAGGCTTCGATAATCATAAAAATCATCGACAGGGTCGCCCCTAGCCGCACAGGATGCCCTTTGGCATACGTCCGAAAGGCCCACACCAGCATCACCACTACCGCAATCAGGGCCAGGCCGCTGGTCACGCGGTGGGTAAATTCGATCATCGTCTCTGTTTGGGGCGCCCAGGGCACGACCTCGCCGTTGCACAACGGCCAATGCCGACCACAGCCGGCCCCCGACCCGGTCGCCCGCACGAAAGCCCCCCACAGAATGACAACAATATTATAGCCCAACACCCCCCAGGCATAGAGCGCAAATCGACTTAACTTCATAGCTACTCTCGCTTTCTTAAGTTGGTCAATGATGCGAGATATAATAGCTTAAGATTGCCTAAATGTAAAAATTTCAAGTGATTGTAAAAAATTTCTCAAACAAAACCTTCGTCACAACAGTTTCCGTTGTCGGGGCAGTTCGGGTTGTTCGGTCGGCAGGCCGACAAGCGTCTTGAAGCGATTACAGGTCCGGGGGGAGTGGCCCGAATAATCATTGTTGAAATAGCCGTAAATCGCTGCGACCTGGTCCAGTTGCGGTTGGATATATTTCCACCACCAGGCCAGTTGGGGTCTGACATCAATCTGCTCCTGATCCTTTTGCTTGAATTGGCCGTGTCGCCCCAGCCAGCGAATGTATAAAAAATCGGTCGTGGGGGCCACCTGTTTGGGGAGATCGAGATAATCAACGGAGACCCAGCCGATGTGACGATGTTGCAACAGCAGGGCCGTTTCACCGGTAAACCAGGAGGGGTGGCGAAACTCGACAGCGTATCGCAGGTCGTCCGGCAACGCCTCCAGAAATGCGGCTACGGTGTCGTGGTCGATGGCCGTCATACTGGGTGGCAACTGGATCAGCACCACCCCCAATTTCTCCTCGAACAGGCGTACCCGCTCCAGAAACGTGTTCATCGCCTCCGTAGCCTCGACCAGGCGGGCTTCGTGGGTAATCTGGCGGGGCGTCTTGACGCAAAAGCGAAACTCGGCGGGTACCGTCGCCGCCCACTGCTTGACCCGCTCCGGCGGCGGCGTGCCGTAAAAGGTCGAGTCCAGTTCGACGCTGTTGAATATTTTGCTGTAATGGGCTAAATAACTCCGCTGTGGGGCTTTAGCCGGATAAAAGACACTATCCCAATCCCGATAGCTAAACCCAACCGTGCCCAGATACCAATCGACCTTGTTTCCCAAACTTATCAACACCTCGTATAATGACGGCGTTTTATCAACACAGGACTTTTGCAGTTGACATTCCGCGTAGCCTTGTAACGGCCTATCGAGGGGGCCAACGACGCAAGCTGCACCCTTCGATACGGCTATCGCCTACTCAGGATGCGCTTTGCGTCAGTCCTGCAACAGTGTGATTATACTATGTTTTCGGAAAGGATGCTATCGAGCCGATGAATCAACGAGGCGCGGTGGTCATTACCGGCGCATCGACCGGCATTGGCCGAGCCTGTGCGTTGTATCTGGATGAGTTGGGGTTTCGGGTGTTTGCCGGGGTGCGACGACAGGTTGATGGGGCAGCCCTCCAAGAAAAGGCGTCGGCCCGACTGACGCCCCTTTTCATCGACGTCACCAAGACCGAGACCATCGCCGAGGCCGCCCACAGCGTGGCTGACAGTTTGGGAGATGAGCGTTTGATCGGCCTGGTCAATAATGCCGGTATCGCCGTGGGCGCTCCGCTGGAATTTGTGCCCATCGACGACCTGCGTCGCCAACTTGAGATCAACGTCATCGGCCAGGTGGCCGTCACCCAGGCTTTTCTGCCACTGCTGCGAGCCGGTCAGGGGCGGGTCATCAATATGAGTTCGATCAGCGGGCGGATTGCGATGCCGTTTGTCGGCCCCTACAACGCCTCCAAATTTGCCCTGGAAGCCGTGACCGACGCGCTCCGGCTGGAACTGCACCCCTGGAATATCAAAGTCATCAGCATCCAGCCCGGCGCCATCGCTACCCCCATCTGGGAAAAGTCCCTGGCCAAAGCGAACGAAACGTTGGAAAAATTGCCACCCGCCGCCCACCAACTCTACGGCGACCGGGTGACTGCCCTGCTCCGCACGACCGAAGAAACCGGCGCTCACGGCAGCCCCCCGGAGGCCGTGGCCTATGCCGTGGCCCATGCCCTGACCGCCAAACGGCCTAAACTCCGCTATCTGGTCGGGTGGGATGCGAAAATGGGCGCTTTGCTCAAAACGCTGCTCCCGGCCCGCCTGCGGGATTGGGTCATTCTCCGGGCCAGCAAGAGGCAGGGGGTCG
>CAZWZZ010000579.1:0-4813 GCA_964638395.1 uncultured Caldilineaceae bacterium | reverse complement strand
CCTTAAAAAGGGTGGCGATTTCCTCAGAGCTACGCAGCACCTCGTAAGGGGGCGTCACCTGATCCTCATTCGTCAGGTCGGCCAGGAACTGCACAGCCTCCGCCGCCGCCGGATCGCCCAGATTGGTCTCCGTCGCGGCCAGCTTATCGTTGAAGACCTGCACCCCATTTTGCCACATCCAGATCATCCACCAGTTGTTGACCTCGTAGGCAAAGCTATGATCGACCACCCCGGCCTCTTTGAGTTGGAGCGACGTTTGGCGCAGATCCTCCCAACTCCAGCCGGACTGGGGATAGGGAACATCCGTCCGGCTGAAAATCCGCTTGTTGTAGAAGATGACCTTCGTATCGCTATCGCGGGGCAGGCCGTAAATCCCGTTACCGATTTGAAAGTGGATCAACAGGCCCGGATAAAAATCGTCGAGTTCATACCCCTCCGCCTCCATAAGGGGGGCGACATCCAAAAAATAGCCTTTAGGGATGTCGATGGGGGCTTGGGACCAGAACAGCACATCCGGCACCGGCTCCCCGGCATCGAACTTGGGGCGAAGCTCGCTGAAATAATCGTTCCAGGGCCGGTGAAAGGTTTCGACCTGAATGTGAGGGTTGTCTGTCTCGAAAACCTCGATGACCCGTTCGTTGATGGCCACCTCCCACGGGTCGCCCCAGAAGCCCCAGGTGATCGTGACCGGTTCGGGTGATGGCGTGGGGCTGGGGGCGGGTGTGGGAGAGGCGGGCACAGGGGCCTGTGGAGAAAAACAGGCGGTGATTGTAAATGTTAAAAGCAGGAGAATAGTATATAGCCGACCCACGTCTTACCTCTTGTAATAGAATTCAGTACATCCAAATTTGTAGGCAGGGCATCCCTATGCATGCCTGCAACGGCATGGGGATGCCGCTGCTACCTAAAATTGGATCCACTGAGAATAGCCTTTGGGTCTACAGTATACTCGATTCTGGCGATAACATCAATCATCGCCCACGAGATTTTCCGACATTTTAAGTGGCGCTTCGATCTCTTCGGGATCATCCCGCTTCGGCGGGGAGGCAGTCATCTCGATGAGCAGCAAAATCCCCAGGCCGATGAGGATGAAACTATCGGCCAAATTGAAAGTCGGCCAGCGGGCGGCACCGATGCCCACATCCAAAAAGTCTGTGACCCGACCATCCGGGACGCGGTCGATGAAGTTGCCGATGGCCCCACCGAGCAGCAACCCCATCGGCCAACCGGCCATTGGCGGCATGTTGCCCTGATAGAGGGTAGTGATTATCCAATAGATCAAGCCCAGAATGACCACACCGGTGATAATCAACGGCCAGGAGCCGCCGTTGGCCAACATCCCAAAGGCAACGCCGGTATTGTAGCCCAGCGTAAAGCGAAACGTCTCGCCGATGACCGGAACCGGCTGGTGCGGAGCCAGGGCTTGCTCCGCCCAGATTTTGCTCACCCCATCGAGGGAAAAGGCAATGATAAAAGCAATGAGCAGGGGGAGGAAGGTTTTCATTTATATTACTCCATCCCCTCCAGCTCACTCTGGGCCTCGCGGGCGGCCCGCTGGAGGGTGATGGAGACATCGGCGTCGGGGTCGATGATGACCGTTTCTAGGACGCGGCGCAGGGCCGGTTCGCCGGTCTGCTCCCAGTAGGGGGAGTAGGTGTAGGCTCGGGGCACGACGTGGTCAAGCTGCTCCAGCCAGACGCTTTCGATGGGGTCGGCCATGAGGCCACTCTCCTCGGCCACCGCTTCAACCACGGGCAGGCCCCACTCTTTCCAGACCTGCGCGCCCGGCTCCCCGGCGTAAAAACTTAGAAAGCGCCAGGCCGCCTCCGGGTGTTGGCTGCCGCTGGCCAGGCCAAACCCACCCCAGAAGAGAAGGTTGGCCTCAGTTTTGTGTTGAGGCAAGCCCACAACGCCCAAATCAATATCGGGATTGTCGAGCAAACCGGCCTGGGGCCAGCGACCGAAGATCCACATCGCCGCCTGGCCATTTTCAAATTCGCTGTTGCCCCCACCAAAGCTATTCAGATCAACGGGCAGAGGCGCCACCTGATGTTCGTTGTACAAATCGGCGTAAAATTGAACCGCCTCCACCGTTTCCGGCGCGTCGAAAAAGCCGACCAGTTGCCGACCATCCTCGCTGATGAGTTGTCCACCGGCAGCCGCCACCCAATATTCAAACCCTGAGGTCCACGAAGCAGGCAGTTGGACGCCCCACACATCAGTTTGGCCGTCGCCATCGGTGTCCTGGGTCAATGTCTGGGCGGTCTCCAGAAAGTCGGTCCACGTCCAGCCCGCTTCGGGATAGGACAGACCGGCCTCATCAAAAAGGTTTTTGTTGTAGAAAACGGCCAACGGCGAATAATCTTTCGGCAACAGATATTGCTGGCCTTGCCACTGCCCCGGCTCTGTTAACCCGGCCAGGTACATGTTTCGATTGAGCGCCTCCGAGCCATTCAAAAAGGGATCGAGCGGCAAGAGGGCCTCATCGGCTGCAAATTTCGGCAGGGCATCATCGCCGATTTGCATAATGTCGGGCGCGTCGTTGGCCGCGATTTGGGTCAGGAGCCGCCCATAATAATCTTGGCCTTCGACCGACTCCAACTCAACGGTAATGTCCGGGTTTTCAGCCTCAAAGCGGTCAATGATGTCTTGATGGGGGGTCAGACCGGCCCCGCTATCACCGGTGGCCACCCGTAGAATGATCTGTCCTTCATTAGTTTGACCGGTTTCATTAGACTCGTCAGACTCGTCAGACTCGTCAGACTCGCCGGTTTCACCCGCCGCCGTCTCCTGTTGCGTCGAGCCGCTACCCGGTTCCGGCTGCACCCCACAACCGCCAATGGCCAGAATCATCAAAATTAAAATGAACCATCTGAATTTTTTACCCATGTTGCCTGTTCCCCGTTTGTATTCAGTAGACCGCAGCATCTTGAGTAGACCGAGAAACAAGGTCACATCGAAAGGCGCGATTGCGGTCTACTAATATCGTGATGCTCAATTTTACCATAGAATTTAGCGGAACGATACCTATACTGTCTATATGACTAATCGGCTACTCGAATGACCATCAAGGTGACGTCATCAGACAAATCGACCTGACCGGTAAAGTCCTGTAGCTCGTTGAGTAAATGGTTGAGGAAGAGCTGGGCCGTGGCTCCGGGCGGTATGTGGCGCAGCGTTGTCTCCAGACGGTCGAAGCCAAACAGTTCCCCCTGTTGGTTGTGGGCCTCGACCAGACCATCGCTACTCAAAAGCAGCAAATCACCCGGTTTCAGGGTGATAGATTGAGCTTGATATTTGAAGTCGAGAGATAACCCCAACGGCACACCCCACACGTCGATTTCACAAATATCATTGCCGTGCCGCAGATAGGGAAAGATGCAGCCGGCGTTGGCCACCCGGAGTTGGTAGGTGGCCGGGTCGAATATCCCGTAAGTACAGGCTACTTTCAACCGGTTGGAGTTGAAGCGAAGGCACAACTCCCGGTTGAGATGATAGAGGAGCGTCTCCGGTCTATCGTAGGCAGCCAGTTTCGACTCGACCAGCCCCAACGTCAACGCCCCGGCCATCGCCGCCGCTGCCCCCTTGCCGACGACGTCCCCCAATATCAGCCCCAGTCGCTCGTGCGGTAATTGCGTGTACGTATAAAAATCACCGGCCAACTGGCGGGCCGGTTGCCAGTAACAGGCCACCTCTAACCCGGCCAGTCGGGTCTGGGCCGTGGGTAAAAAGCTCAATTGGGTTTGGCTGGCGGCCAACAGTTCATTTTCCAACTGATCCCGGTGATGCTGGATTTCCCGTTTCGACTCGATCAGGCGGTGAGCCATATGGTTGATGCTCTTGCCCAAGAAAGCAATCTCGCGGGGACCATCCGGCTCGATGCGGACCGTGGGGTCGAGACCGACCGTTTTGGTGCCATCGACCAGGCGGGATATGGGCTGGGTGATGTTGCGCGTAATCAGGATACCGGCTCCGATGCCGACGATCATCACCAGAATGACAAAGATGGTGACACTGTTAGCCGCAATGTTTTCGGTTTGTTGGGCCTGTTGGGTAATTATTTCGTTGTTGTCGGCCTGTATATCGGCCCATAGCTCGGTCGTGGCCACGACCCGGTTCTGTAAAGCCTGCCCCTCCTCCAGCCACAACTGTCGGGCTTCGTCGACCGCTCCCGCGCTGTACTGTCGAAATATTTCCGTCACCAGATCATTCAGGGCATCATCGGCGGCCAAAACGGATTGCAAAGCCAAAGCCTCTTCCTGATTGCGGAGGAGGGCGGCCAAATTGTTGAAGGTATCGAGGTAATCGGCCCGCTGGCTTTGATAGCGCAATTGCAGCCGGCGGTCTCCACCGTCAAGATAGCGGCGCAGGGTATCGACCCGCTCAATCGTCAGCACTTGCAGATGGAGGGTCAGGCCGTTGACTCGACTCCGGGTTTGGATGATCTCATTCTGGCGTTGGCTAATTTCGTAAGCGACGCGGCCCGCCACCCCGATCAACAGGGCCAAAAATAGAACCAACCCAAAGCTGATGCCGACAAATTGTTTGACGTATAAAGATTTCGCGAATTTCATGCGCCCTTTGAACAGTGTGGAGACATTGGACGCATTATACTCTATTTGCCCATAGATTCAATACCGCTTGGCTGTTCGGGACTCACCCACATAAAATTTACCCCTTGACATCAAGAGAATTCTATGTTACACTCCGCCTGTCACTGAACACCGTTCATTAAATAAAGGGGTTTCAATGACGAAACGGCAATCATCCAAAGCGAAATCGACACGGGCGGAGCGGCTGAAACAGGCGGCTC
>CAZWZZ010000578.1:1912-4830 GCA_964638395.1 uncultured Caldilineaceae bacterium | reverse complement strand
ATATAATCAAGGCAAGTCATAAATTATAAAAGCTCTCTAGTAGCTTTACCGGTTCATTATTCTCCTGTCACTCCGGTAATCTATTATAGCACAAACAGATGGGACAACAGAATTTCGACCCAGTCCCAATCAATACCGTTAAACGCCTGGAGGCAAGGCTCCGAATTCATCGAAAGGCATCGGCCTTAGTGCAGGATTGCGTAAATACCTTCCGGGGCTTGCCAGGGATCGACAGATTTCAGCCAATACTGGGGATTTGGCATTCCCCTCAGCGCGTAAAAACGGAACGGACTTACGCAACGCTGGTTTTATTCCAAGCGGTTTGTTCCGGGTTAAAATCATTCAGCAGGGGGGCGAGGCAACTCAGAGCATAAGTCATTTCCCAAAAGTATCTCCATTCCGATTGCATCCCCCCACAAAACTTTTTTTATCGAGAGATAATCCTACAGTTAATGAATTTAGTATCAATACTTTAAGATAGAGCAAGCAACGGGTTATCCTCTTATTGCCGTTATCTACAGTACGACAAAAAGGTTCTTGACACGTTTGTCCTTTCAAAAAGTGATGACGACCTAAATCTGTTCTGTTTTCTCGTGAGCGTCTCCGCTCATTCAATAATGGTCTATTTAGCTCATGAAGGCTACGCCTCAATGGTCGCGTTCAATATCAAAATACTTCTCCTCCAGCATCAGCAGCAAGATTATCACCCCTTATCTGATGCTAACGCTGTTTTTTACGGCGTTTGGTATTTTTGTGGTGACACAACTGGTCGTTGTTGGTTTGGAGGAGCGGCTTAAAAACCAACTGGTCGATGCCAGCCGGGTGGTTAGTGACGAGGTGGTCAATCGTGAAAACCTCCGCCTGGAAATCGAGCGCCTGGTGACCAACACTGAAGGTGTGGCCGAAGCGATCATTGCTCGTGACACCACCCGGCTTGAACGGCTGGTTTCCCCCCAAATTGCCAATAGCAAAGATATTGATAGCATCATCCTCGTCGATACCCAGGGCCAAGAACTGCTCCTGCTCCAGCGCGAGTCCGACTCGCCGACGGCTGCCGTGACCACCGACACCGGCAGCGAGGTCAGCTATGCCACCTGGCCGGCGGTAGACAGGGTGTTGTCCGACCCTGATGGCCATGTTAAAGAAATCCAACTTGGTCGTGATCCTGATACGAATCGGTTGATAATTTATACGGTCGGCCCGGTGCGAGACGAAACCGGTATCGTCGGGGCGGCTTTGGTTGGCACCTATTTAAGCCGGGAGATCAACGCTCTGCACACGACCGCGCTGGCCGATTTGACCCTCTTTGATGAAAATACGAACGTCATCGCCTCAACTCTGACCTTTAGCCCGGAACAACCCGCCAGTGACGTATTTAGCGACTTCGATCAGGAACGGTATCAAGAAGTTATCGAGCGACAGGTTAGACAGGGCGAAGCCATTACGTTACTGGATGAAATTGGTATAGGAACGGGTGATGAAGCGCAAGGCTATCGAGTCGCTTATGTTCCATTTATACTGCGAAATCGGGTGGCGGGCATCTATGCGG
Source organism: uncultured Caldilineaceae bacterium (assembly GCA_964638395.1). Taxonomy (GTDB): domain Bacteria; phylum Chloroflexota; class Anaerolineae; order 4572-78; family J111; genus CAZWZZ01. The sequence continues at coordinate 3,281 of CAZWZZ010000578.1, read as the reverse complement.
TGGCGCTGCCGACCAATTTCATTACCGAAAGTGATACCAACACCCGCAATCAACTGATCTTCGTCTTTTCAATCGGCATTATCGCTGTTTTTTTCCTCGGTTTTCTGGTTTCCCGGTGGATTGCAAATCCCATTCTTAAATTGGTGAGTACTTCGCAGGCCATTGCCAAAGGAGATTTGAGCCAGAGGACGGGGCTTCAGCTTCGGGATGAAATCGGCATTTTAGCCAACACGTTTGACGAGATGACGTCTGAATTGCAACGGAAGACCGTCGAGTTAGAACAGGAGGCCAGTAAGCTCAACGCGATCCTGAGCAGTATCGCCGATGGGGTTTTGGTTCAAGACTTAATGGGCAACACCATCCGCATGAACCCTACGGCTGAACATATTTTGGAGGAGTTGGGCGAAGATCTGACGCTCTCCGACAAGGGCGCAAAAACAGTCGATGCTACGAATCAAGAGCAGGTCTCTCTGCTCAACGCCCTGACCGGTCTGAGTTTTCACGAAGCGCAACGGTTTGATATGGGACGGCGAATTTTAAGCGCCCTGGCTGCACCGGTGGTGACCACCGACGGGGAGCGGCTTGGGTCGGTGGTGGTGCTGCGGGACATCACCCGTGAGGTGGAAGCGGAACGGCTGAAGGATGATTTCATTACCAGTATTTCGCACGAACTCAAGACTCCGCTGACCGCCGTCAAGGGTTATTTGCAATTACTCAAGATGATGTCGGCCAGCAAATTGGATGAACGGGAGATGAGCTGGGTCCAGGCCAGCGAAAAAGAGGTGGGCGACCTGGATAATTTGATCCAAAAAATGCTCGACCTGTCGCAGATCGATGCCGGTGAGTTAGGAACGGATCCGGAGGAGATAGACCTTTCGGAATTGATCGAGATGGAGGCGGAAAATTGGGTTGAAAAGATGGAAGAACGGGACCTCTCTTTTGAGATCAAGATTCCCGATAAGCCTATCGTAGTCGAGGGGGATTGGGAGAAGCTGACCCAGGTCGTTCACAATTTGATTGAGAATGCTCACAATTACACATTACCGGGCGGGAAGGTCGAAGTTTTGGCCAAGTCTGAAAATGGGCACGCTCAGGTCGAAGTGGTCGATACCGGCGTCGGTATCTCTAAAGAGGATCAGCCATTTCTCTTCACCCGCTTTTTCAGAGCGATTCATGAGGAAAGCACCTTTGAAATTAGCGGGGCCGGCTTAGGTTTGTATATGAGCAAGGCTTTCGTCGAAGCCCATCCCGGTGGCAAGATGGGCATGGAAAGCGAGCTACATCAAGGCAGTAAATTTTACTTTGCGCTGCCGGTATTCAAACCCGACATCGAGAGTCCCACCCAGACAGAGCCGGTGGAATTTGTCAA
>CAZWZZ010000578.1:0-1812 GCA_964638395.1 uncultured Caldilineaceae bacterium | reverse complement strand
CCGCCAACTCAGGCCCCGCCAACTCAAGTGCCACCGACTCAGGTGCCGCCGACTCAGATTCCGCCAACCAGTGTCCCGCCGACCGCAACGCCGCTGCCCCCACCGGTTATCTCATTCAGCGCCTCAACCTACACCGTCAATGAGAATGGCGGAAGCGCCACCATCACTGTCCTGCTGGATAGGGGACCAACGACGGATGTCACGATTAACTATACAACGGCTGATGGCACCGCGAACAGTAGCGAAGATTATATGGCTATGGCCGGCACGTTGACCTTTGGAGCCGGCCAAACCTCACAAACTTTTACCATCCCCATCGCCAACGATACCAAGGACGAGAGCGATGAGACAGTTCTGCTCACTCTGGACAATCCCCAGAATGGCACGCTCGGCTCGCCCAGTTCCGCTACGCTGACCATCGTCGATACGACTCCGTCCCCCCAGGTCCAATTCACAAGCTCGACCTATACGGTATCCGAAAGTGGCGGTGCGGCCTCGATCACGGTCATCCTGACCTCGCCGTCCGATTTCAACGTGACCGTTGCATACAACACCGGCGACGGCACAGCGACGGCCGGTAGCGACTACGCCACGACGACCGGCAGCTTGACTTTTGCGCCGGGTCAAACCTCGGCAAATTTCAGCGTGCCGATCACTGCCGACACGGTGGATGAAAACGATGAAACCGTCAATTTAACGTTAACCGCCCCCACTAATGCCACGCTGGGCACACCGAGCAATGCCACGCTGACGATTATTGACGATGACCCGCGCCCAACTGTTCAATTTACCAGCGCCACGTACAGCGTCGTTGAAAACGTCCCCTCTGCCGTCATTACTGTCACCTTGAGCGGGGCATCAGAGCTAACGGTCACCGTGCCCTATGCCACCGGTGATGACACGGCCAACGCGGGCAGTGATTATACAGCCCAGACGGGCAGCTTGAGCTTTGCCCCCGGCCAAACCAGCCTCAACATTACGGTTCCTATTACAGATGACACCCTGGATGAATTGAACGAAACCGTGGCCCTCTCTCTGGGCACACCGACCAATGCCGACCTGGGCACACCAAGCAACGCCACGCTGACGATTATTGACGATGACCCACGCCCAACCGTTCAATTTACCAGCGCGTCTTACAGCGTCGTTGAAAACGTCCCCACGGTCGATATTACTGTCACCTTGAATGCGACGTCAGAGCTAACGGTCACTGCGCCCTATGCTACCGGCAATCTCACGGCCAGTGCGGGTAGTGATTATGCGGCCCAAACAGGGATATTGAGCTTTGCCCCCGGCCAAACCAGCCTCAATTTTACGGTTCCTATTACAGATGACGCCTTGAATGAATTGGATGAAACCGTGGCCCTCTCCCTGGGGACGCTCACCAATGCTGATCCGGGCGTGCCGGTTACTGCCACGTTGACGATTAACGACGATGATATTTCCAGAGTCGAATTCGACCGGCCTGATTACAATGTACCTGAAAATATAGGCACGGCCACTATTACCGTCACCCTCATCCCGACTGCTCCGACCGCCGTTACGGTTGATTACACCACAACCAAATTGACGGCCACCGACGGCTCAGATTACAATACGGCCACCGGCACCCTAAACTTTGCGCCGGGCCAATCCGTTCTAACCTTCACCGTTACCATTTTGGATGATGCTGTCGAAGAACCAGAAGAGACTTTCCTGCTCGAACTTGATAATCCGACCGGCGAGGATACGATCCTTGGCGCAACAACTCTCGCAAACGTCAATATTCTGACCGATGCCACCGATGCCTCCACCTGTACGTTTGAACCGGAT
>CAZWZZ010000577.1:2773-4831 GCA_964638395.1 uncultured Caldilineaceae bacterium | reverse complement strand
TTACGTTTTTCGTTTTACGGATGGCCTGATGTCAATCTACTGTGAACCGTGCCGAGTCGTAATATCCGCATTGTATCACTGTTAGGGAGGGAATACAATCGGCATTAGAGGGGACAATCAGGTAATCTGATAAATACCCTGCGGCGACATCCGCCCCGTCACATAAGAGACCTGGGGATCGACTACCAGGCGCTCATGCATCGCCGTGCGGCCCAATAACATCCGAAAAAGCATCGTGTCCCGGTCAGTCAGGGTGATTTCGATGGGCCACTCCAACGTTCCCAATCGCACCGGCGTGCGGATAACCAGCCGCTTCTCCCGATGCCCGCCGGAGTCGCTGACCACCCGCTCATCGATGACATCGGCGATGCAGACCCGTTCGATGTCCGTCCGTTTTTGGAGGGGGTGAACCCGGAAGCGGACCTTGCGTTGTCCGGCCACCTCAAACGTTTCCAGATCAAACGTGTGCAGCGCCGAGGTCCGCGCCCCGGTGTCGATTTTGGCCTTGATGGCGGGGATACCCACTTCGGGCAAGGCCACCCACTCCCGCCAACCAATGCGTAGTTTGTTTGTCGTCATCGTTGCCATCCACAAAGTTTATTAATGAAAGATACGGATATTGTCATAAAATGCAAAATAGCCGGGGCAAATCAATCACTCGGATAACGTGCCTAATTTTTAGGGATGTGATATAATTTTGTCTTAACACGCTTAAAAATTGGGGCGCTGCCCAAAAATAGATGCCTATGTCTCTACCGCCAACCATAAACCAGGCCACATTCAATAACGAAGCCCACCGCCGGGCGGTGCTAGAAACATTGGCTTCGATCAACCAAACTGTCTCCGACGCCAAGCTGACCCAAATTTCCAACCGACCCATCACCGAAGTCGAAGCCCTCAAACAGGAGGTCGCGGCGGTCATCCCGGCGGGTAACATCGTCGGCCTGGTGATGGGGGGCTTGCTACGCCTGCGGGGACGGTCGCTGCCGCTGGAGCAGGCCATCTCGGATATGACCGCCCTGCTGCGGGGGCTGGAGGTCTTGCCCGACACTCTGCTGGATAACAGCCTGATGGCCGGTCCGGCGGCGGTCTTGGCCGCTTACCAAAAGCTGTTGACCCTGACCGGTAAGCGCCTCGATAGCGCCTTCCCGGAGGGGTTGTGGCAATTTTACCTGGAATTTGCCCTGCGGGAGGATAGCGCCCGGCACGCCAATGAAACCGTCGGCTTTCAACAAGCGCTGATCGATTACCACCTGAGCCTGACCGCAGCGGATCAGTTGGCGGTCTGGGTCTGTGCCGCCAGCCAAATCTGTTTTCACTATGATGATCTCCTCTACAACGAATGGCGGGAGCAAACCCGCCTGAATTTGCTCAAGGCGGCGGCGGATGAAGCCGGGCTGGATGATAAACTCTATTTTCAGCGGCTCCATTGGGCCTGGACGGCGCAGCGCCCCTATCGCCGGGGGCAGGATGCGGCCACCGATGAGGATTATGTCCGCTATCGCCAGCGTCGCTTCGACAATTTCTTCCAGAAACGGTTCCAATTTTTGCCCCTTGAGCAGCAACAGCGTTTGCAGGCTACGTATGCCCAACGTGAGGCTGAAGAACTGGCCGCCTACCGCCAACAGATGACGATTTTGGCGGCGCTGACCCCCGAACGGTACCGGGAAAAACGAACGCCTATTCCCTTGTGGCAGGCCCAGGTGGGGATCATCGTCCGGGGCAACTACTATCTGTTGCCGGTCTGTTACACCGACCGGCAGGGGTATCCGCTGCTGTTCAAGAGCAGAACGACCAGCACGTCCGGCGTCGGCTTAAAAGTGACCGCCGACAATGAGTTGAGCGACGCGACCGGCTGTCTCCTGCGGGTGGATCGCCAGGGGCAGGTCTTTGAGGCGGAGTCGGGCCGGTTACGGGGCTATTTACAGCCGATCCAGTTCCAGACGGTGCGCCGCCTGGTCGGGACCATCATCGGCAATGGCCGGAGCGAGACAGCGGCCACCACGCTCGATCAACAGTTGTTGGCGCTGGGCCGGCCTGACCAGGAACGGGCCAGGC
>CAZWZZ010000577.1:1199-2673 GCA_964638395.1 uncultured Caldilineaceae bacterium | reverse complement strand
GGGCAACCCGGCCCTGATGATCCCGATGAACGCCATAGCGGCCAAACCCCAGGAGCGGCTCTACCCGACCACTTTTCGCAACCCCTTCACCGAGTTGTGGGATCAATACAAAAAGACGGTGACCACGCTAAACCGCTACATGGTCAGCCAGACTCAGGGCCACTGGGCCGAATTTACCCGCGCCCGCCACGCCCTGCTGATCCAGTTGAACTATTTCGCCCAACTATTGCGGGCCTATAAGCGAGTGGCCATGGCGGGGGGCAGTTTCAACACAACCGCTATGAAACTGGTGGCCCAAGTTCCCACCCCGCTGCTGAAACTGCTGCACGCCATTCCGCAGCAGGTCGATATTCTCAACGAGATGGTCAAGGGCGAGGAGGTCTTTTCAAATGTGGGCCGGGTGGCCCGTGGCTCGTCGCTATCCCGCTTCATCAGCGCCAAATATGACAGCGATAACAAGGCCCTCAGTTGGGGCATTTTGACCGATGATACCGATACGTTGCATATCGCTCTGCGTGAATTTAGGCCCTATGTGACCGCCTGTCAGCAGGGGGGCTATCTTGATCTGGCCGAAATGGTCATCGAGGATTATTTGAACGCCTTTACCCGTGGTTTTAATCAATTTGTGGCCTCGCTGCTGGACATCTCGAACGCTCAAGCCACGCACGTCTCCGGAGGATCGGACTCGCATGAAACCTGAGAGTGACCCGTTTATCGGGACGATATTAGGCTCGTATGAAGTGGTCGAGGCCATTGGTCAAGGGGGCATGGCCCGCATTTACAAAGGCCATCACGCCGAACTCAATCGCTACGCCGCCATCAAAGTCGTCAACTGGGGGCTACACGAAGACCCCACCTTTACCGACCGTTTCCGGCGGGAGGCGCGGGCCATTGCCCGGCTGCGCCACCCCAATATCGTCCAAATTTTTGACTTCGGCAAGTATGACAACGGCTACTTTATGGTCATGGAGTTTATCAACGGCCACGATTTGGCCGTTTTGCTCCGCCAACAGCAAGCGGCCGACAGCCTCCTGCCCAAAGAGCAAATCATCCGCATCATCACCGATGTGGCCGCCGCCCTGGATCACGCCCACAGCCAGGATGTCATTCACCGCGATGTCAAACCCTCCAACGTCATGCTCAACCAATCAGGCCAGGCCATCCTGACCGATTTTGGGCTGGTCATGTTGATCGACACCAAAAGCCAGGCCACCCTCGGCGGAACCTTCGGCACGCCCCACTACATCGCCCCGGAACAGGCTATCTCCTCGGCGGCGGCGGTCAAGGCCAGCGACATTTATTCGTTGGGCGTCATTTTGTATGAGATGGTCACCGGCCACCTGCTGTTTGATGACGAGTCCCCCCTGAGCGTGGCCCTCAAACATATCAGCGACCGGCCCACCCCGCCGACGGCAGTCAATCCCGACCTGCCCGCCAGCGTCGAGGATGTCATTCTCACGGCGCTGTCGAAAGA
>CAZWZZ010000577.1:0-1099 GCA_964638395.1 uncultured Caldilineaceae bacterium | reverse complement strand
ACCGACCGCTCCGGGCGGGTCGAAATCTACCGCATGGATGCCGACGGCTCTAATCAACTGCCCCTGGCCCGCGAGAATTGGGCGCTCTATACCGAATTGGAGGCCGCCTTGCCCTACGCCGAAGATGGTCAGCAATTGATCGTGACCCGGGGCGAGGGCCAACTGGATCTGTGGAAGGCTGATTTAATCACCGGTCAGGAGTTGCGGATCACCAGCACCCAAAAGCCGGAGTATGATGCGGCCTGGTCGCCGGTCGATGATCGCATCGCCTACGTCTCGGAGGAGACCGGCAATGGCGATATTTATCTCCTCAATCTGGGCGGCAGCGCCGTCACCCGCCTGACCGACAACGTCGATGATTTCGACAAACACCCCACCTGGTCCCCCGATGGCTCCAAAATCGCCTTTTGGTCCAATATGGGCTTCAACGATACCCGCCAAATCTGGCAGGTTGACGTGGCCAGCGGCGAACTGCGAAGTCTATCGGATAATCCGTTTAACGATTGGGATCCCGTCTGGGTGCATTAGAGGCCCTCCCCCCGCCGGGCCACCCACTGCCGCATCAGGGGGACGTGAAACTCCCAGGTGGGCGGGTCGGTCTCTCGCTTACGGAGGATGTCGTGCCGCTCGGCCCAGCGCAGGCAGTCGTGGAGGTCGGCCCCGTCGAGGGGCAACGCCTCGCCAACCTCGGCCAGGGTCCAGGGGGTGTCCCGTTGGGCCAGGGTTTGCAAAAGCTGCTGCTGGGCCGGGTCGGTGGCCTGGCTCCAGACGCCGTCGAAATAGACCGTCCCCCGCCGGAAGAAATCAGCCCCCAGGACGGCCTCGACATCGGCCAGGCTGATGAGCGTCTGCCGCTCGGTGTGCAGATCGAACAGGTCGTGGTTGAGCTGATCCAGGGCATCCCGGCACAGCTGCTGCACCAGATAGGGCTGGCCGCCGCTGACCGCGATGATACGCTCGCTGGCCTGCGGCTCGTAGTTGACGAGGAAATCCTCGGTCGGGTTGGTGATGAGGTGGTAGGCCACATCGCGGGAGAGGTAGGAGACCTTGATATTTTCGTAGGAGCCGTAGAAAGGCTGCTGGTAATCCCGGCTCATCT
>CAZWZZ010000576.1:0-4837 GCA_964638395.1 uncultured Caldilineaceae bacterium | reverse complement strand
AACGCCAGTCACGGACTGGCTTTGCGCTATCCACGACGGTGTGCAGAGCTACCCTACAAACTGTGACTTACTGAATTTAGTTTTTAGATCTGCGGCTGACAAACATAGCCGCCTGCTCGGCGACTTGATCGGCCCTGGCCTGAATATCCAACGGTTCCGGCGTGCCGGTCGTCACCCGCCACCACCAGCGACTCAGCCCTTCCAACGGTAGCGCCGGCAGACGGGTCAGCAGTTCATAGACAATCCAACCTCCGGCACAGCAGAATAGAGCCTGCCAAAAATTAAAGGGGTAGGCGACCTGCACGCCGACCAGAAGAGCCAAAAACACCCAGATGCGTAGCAAGCGAAAAATGATATTGCCCAGATAGGGAATAAAGATGAAGATGCCGAAGATTAGCGGGGCATAACTGGCCGCCACAACGCGCAGGACATTAACAAAATTTTGCGTATCGCCAAAAAAGAACCAGCCTGAAAACCAGATAGAGAACGCCCAAAAAAAGATGCTGATCGCCAAGACGATGACAGCGGCGACAATACTGAGGACAAAGCGGCCCGGCTTGACCCGGTTGGCAAACAACACGACGCTTTGCCCCAACACATCCGACAGCCCGGCCAACACCACCAGCGTCAGCGACACAAAACTAACATCCGGTCTGGTCAGGAGGGCCTGAAAAATGGCCGGTTCAAGCTGAAGCACTCCGCGCCCCAGCGTTAGCGCGGCAATGATAAGTTCCAGAAGGTTCATGCGTTCCCCTTTCGTTTACCCTCAAGACCTGATAGGTTTCCGAAATCACTGTCATATTAACCTAATTTAGCCCTGAAAAGCCCCCCTCGCCCCCCAGCGGGGGGAATGTCTGGTTTTTCTCCCCCCTTTGGGGGGCTGGGGGGGCGAATGTGACATTGTAGAACTACTGTACCTTTTTAATTCTAACCCAGAATAGCCTCGCAGACTTCGGTCATTCGGTGAGTTTTTCCTTTGGACAAATGGCCTATGTTTCATGATCCTATCTATTAGATAGCGGCCATCGGACAGCTTTTAGGTTTGACCAATCTCAGTCTTCATAACCCGTAAAACGTGAAATGTAAAGCCTGCTTATCGGTCAAAGACGTTACGTTTTTCGTTTTACGGTTTACGGAAGCCCGGATGATTATTTTTTTGGAGTTGCCTTAAACGTCTCCGGGCGTGCAATAGCGTCCTTCAACTTCTCGGCCAGCAGGGTGTAAAACGAGGACATCTTCAAACAGGCCAGGTGAGCGCCCGCCACCGACAGGCCGCTGTTGAAATACTCATCCTCGACGCCGCTGATAATGTCCCGCACGCTGAAGCTGAGAAAATCGTGGGTGTCCCACACGTTCCACCAGGCTCCCAGAAAGCGGCGGTCGGGAAAAGGAACCGGGTTGTCCGGGCCGTACCGCTCGTCGCTGGCCAGAAAGAGCTTCATCTCCTCAAAGATGCCGATCTGCGTAGAGATAGAGGCCCAAAAGTCGATGTGGAGGTCGGCATACTCCGGCAGGTGGGGCAGAAAATGGGTGACGATGTCGTAAAAGATGAGGCCGCCCAGGCTGTGGCTGACCACGATGAGCGGTTCGCCGCCGCGATCCAGTTGATTGGCCCGGGCCTCGGCTAAGGTGGCTAACACCCGCGCCGGAATAGGCCCGGGCCGGGGGGCCATCCCCCGCACGGCTAAATAATGGAAGGCATCCCCGACGAAGGTGGAGGTTTGCAGAAAGTGGGGCCGGCGAAACAGGGAGACGACCCTGGATAAATAGTGACCCACGAGCGCGGCCATTCGATTCCAACCCTCCATCAAAATATGGCGTTTGTGCCCGGCCCGGATCAGAGAGGCCAGCGGATGGTTATAAACAGAGAACATCCGGGGTTGGGGAATGCTGTGCCCCTCCCAGGCCAGTTTGACGCCCAAATCCCCCCAGTAGGCGAGCAAAATGGCCACATTCTCCGGGTCGGGGGCGATGACCGGGGCCACGTAGTGGCGCAGATGTTGCTCGACGTGGTCCCAATCGACGTCATACCGCCGGTGATAGGTGCGCGTGCCTGCGCCGTGGATAAAAACAATGGGCATCCTTCCCTCCCAGAGATTAGAGATTCGGAGATTAGGAGATGGGGAGATTATGCTCATCAATCTCCTTATCTCTAATCTCCCAATCTCCATAAATGCGAAGCTACAGACGACTCCTTAACCAGAAACAGGCTCTAAAGGACAAGTCCATTACGAGCGATGACATCCCGGTACCAGACGGCGCTCCGCTTCCGGGTGCGCTGCAAGGTCGTGAAATCAACGTGGATCAGGCCGAAGCGGGGCCGGTAGCCCTCTTCCCATTCAAAATTATCCAGCAACGACCAGACAAAATAGCCCCGCAAATTCAGACCCTCCTCGATGGCCCGATGCGCTTCGGCCAGGTGGGCCTGCAAATAGGCAATCCGCTCCGGGTCATCAATAGTGCCGTCCGGTTGTACTTCGTCCTTGAAAGCCGCTCCATTTTCGGTGATGTAGAGGGGAATGTCGGTGTAACGGCTGGCCAGGCTCAACACGTCGTAGAGACAGGGCGGATAAATCTCCCAGCCCATCGCTGTGGTTGGGCCTGTTGGTTCAACGGGCCGGATGCTGATGACCGGATTCCAGGGATTGGCCCCAATCAACCCTCGGCTGTAGACGTTCAGCCCCAGAAAATCGAGCGGCTGGTTGATAATCTCCAGGTCGCCGGGCCGGTCGTGGAGACGTATCAGACGGCGGCGGAAAAATTTCAAAGCGGCCTCCGGGTAGTGACCCCGAAACAGTGGCTCGAAATAGAGGCGGATGGTCAGCAGTTCCATCAGACGGGCGGCCCGCACGTCAGCCGGGCGAGACGTGGCCGGATGGCTGGGACGGACGCTCAAGACGATACCGATGCCCGGCTCCGGCAAATCCGAGGCCGGACGCGGCTTCAGGTCCCGAAAGGCCCGCACCGCCAGGCCGTGCCCCAGCAACAGATGATGCACAATATCGAGCGCCTGCCAGAAACGGCGCTGGCCGGGAGCCTTCGTGCCCAGCACGTGCCCGGCAAAGGCAATGAGCGTCGGCTCGTTGAGCGTGGCCCACAGCGGCACATCCGGGCCAAAAGCCTCGATGACCTGCCCGGCATAGTCGGCGAAACGATAGGCCGTCTCCCGATTGGCCCAGCCGCCACACTCTTGGAGGGTTTGGGGCAAATCCCAATGGTAGAGCGTAGCCACTGGAATGATGCCCCGCTCCCGCAGGGCGGCAATCAAACGGCGGTAGAAGTCGAAGCCGGCCGGGTTGGGCCGACTGTCACCGTCGGGAAAGAGGCGGGTCCAGGCGAAGCTAAAGCGATAGGCCCGCAGCCCCAGCGCGGCCATCATCGTCACATCCTCGGCGTACCGATGGTAATGGTCGCAGGCCACATCGCCGCTGGCCCCATCCTCAACCCGGCCCGGCCTGTGGCAGAAGCGGTCCCAGATGCTCTCCCCTTTGCCATCCTCGTTCCAGGCCCCCTCGATTTGATATGCTGAGGTGGCCGCGCCCCACAAAAAATCGGGGGGAAAGATAAGCTGCCGCTCGTCAGTAGGTGATGTGATTGGTTCTTCTCCCGACGCCCGCTTTGAGATCGGCCAATAACTGCTCGGCGACATCGTAGGCGGCCCGTGGTTTACCGACCCGTTGGGCCTGGGTACGCATGGCCGCCAGTCGCTCCGGCTGCTTGAGCAGAGCAATCGCCGCCGGGGGAACCAACTCCGGCATCCGAATTTGAATCCCGGCCCCCGACCCGGCCACAAAATCGGCGTTCCAATCCTCCTGCCCCGGAACCGGGTCGATGATAATCAGCGGCGTGCCGCGAGCCAACACTTCGCTGGTCATCAAGCCGCCCGGTTTGGTGATGACAATATCGCTGGCCGCCACCAGGTCATCGACGTAGTCGATATAGTTCAACAGGCGAAAATCCATGTGTGACCCAGGCGATATATCGGCCAGGGCCTCCACCAATTCTTTGTTGCGCCCGGCCACCACCGCCAACAGCCCCGGCTGCTCGGCGGCCACCATGCGCTTGACCATATTGTGGATGCGTTCGGTAGCCACCCCGCCACCAAAAATGGTGATTACCGGCTTATCCAGCGGCAGGTCGTGACGGCGTCTCATCTCGGCCATCGGTTTCTCTTCGGCCAACTCCAGCTTGACCGGGATGCCGGTGACGTGGATGATTGCCGGATCAACGCCCCTGGCTAACAAAACATCACGGGTGAGGTTGCTGGCCACGAAGTAGCCGGTCACGTTATCCCGCAGCCAGGTGGTTTGCACCGAAATGTCGGTAATGACGGCATATTCGGGCGTCCCGCTCTTCTCGGCATAAACTTTCAACAGATGAAATGGATACTGCATCGTATTGATGATTAGATCAGGCTTGAAGTCGGCCACGAATTTCTCAAACCGCTGCACAAAGGGGCGGCCCAACTTGGTAAACATCTCATTCATTTTTAGGGCCTTCTCAGTGTTCTCTTTGTGCAGACTTGAATGAAACATCGTGTACAAGCCCTGAGCATTGGTCGAAATTTCGTTGTAGCCGGAGACCATAGCTTTTCGAGCCGTTTCATTGATATGGTTGAACAGATCGTCAACTTTGACCTTAACCTCCGGGTGTTGGGCTAACGCCTCACCGACCGCCTTGGCCGCACTGACGTGACCGGTGCCGGCTGAGACATACAAGACCAATATTCGTGACATAAGTTACCTCCGATAATTTGACAATATGAGTTACGCAGTTCAAGACTTCGTTACCCTACACTGAACATAAGTTCGGCGAACACTCACTGAGATCAGCATCC
>CAZWZZ010000575.1:0-4844 GCA_964638395.1 uncultured Caldilineaceae bacterium | reverse complement strand
AGCAGGATACTATCGTGAATGTAGCATCGCCTGAAACCGTAGAACGCAAAATATTGAGAGAGTCGGGCCAGACAAAAACCAGCAAGCTCCAACGCCGGCGCATCATCGAGGATTGGCTATTCATCTTGCCCCAACTCATTCTCTTTTTGGGGCTGACGATTGTGCCCTTCTTTGTGGCCATCCCCATCCTCTTCACGGATATGGCCCAATTCACCGACCCGCAGGTCAACTGGGTGGGCTTCAAAAACTTCACTGCCGTCTTTACCAATGCCAGCGTGCAGAACGACTATCTACCGGCCCTGCGCCGCACCTTAATCTTCGTCTTTCTCAACTACACCACCGTCTACATTTTCGGCCTGAGCCTGGCCCTGTTGATGTATGAGGTCGGCTTCAAGGGCGGCTTCTTCACCATTGTCTACCTGCCGCTGATGGTCTCCGGCCTGGCCGTCGGCTATATGGCCGTGATGCTCTTTTCCCGCGAAACCGGCACGGCCAATCTGCTGCTGCAAGAGATTGGCCTGCTCGACAAACCCATCGACATCTACTCCGCCGAGGGCACTGCCCTGATTTTGCCGCTGCTGGTCGGCTGGCGCTACGCCGGTTACAATATGGCCATTTTCCTGTCCGGACTGCTGGCCATCCCCAAAGAAACCATCGAAGCGGCGGTGGTGGATGGGGCCAACTACTGGCAACGGCTGTGGAAAGTATACTTCCCGCAGATGATTCCCTCCTTCATTCTGGCTACGACGATGTGTCTGATTGGCTCCTTCGCCGTCTTCGACGAATTGGTAGCGATGGGCGCTCTCTACGTCAACCCGGAGGCCCAACTCCTCAGCGTCTTGTTCTTCATCTACGGCTTTCAGGTCGAGCGTCTGGGCCTGGGTATGACCCTGGCCGTCGAGACGTTCCTGCCGCTCATCTTCGTGGGCATCGGCTTGCAGCGGTTGCAGAAAAAATTGCAGTATTAGGAGAATGTTTATGACCACCACCACGCTTCCGCCCAAAAAAACATTCAGCCAATCCGGGCGCAAAACGGCGCTGCGCTGGTTTGCCCTGGCGGTCATGCTAACCTACACGCTGCTGACCCTCTTTCCCTTCTATGCCCTCTTCGTTCGCAGCTTTGTCTCCACCAAAGACGCTACCGACCTGCATCTCTGGATTCCCGAAGCCCAGGAAGTCAATATGGATGCTCAGTTGGGCAACCTGGCCGTCTTTTATGACCTGGATTTGAAGGAATTGAAGGATGCCTTCGGCGTGCCCCAAACCGAATTTATTATGGCCCGGACCACGCTGGCCCAATTTGCCGAACGGTACGACATCCCCGAATCGGAGATCCGGGAGTTCTTTGACGGTTTTTACACCTACAACGGCTGGTACACTTTGTTATTCGGTGGGTCGCAGGGCACGAATTTCTGGGCCTCGCTGGGACGCACCCTGCTGGTCACGGCTATCAGCCTTTTTTTCATCATCGTCCTATCCATTTTGACCGGCTACGGGCTGGCCGGGCTGCGCCGTAGAGATCAGATGGTGGTTTACAACATTTATCTGTTACAGATGGTCATTCCGGCTATGCTGATTTTGCTGCCCCAATTTCTCATCATTCAATGGTTTTTCAAGCTCTTTCCCGGCTACGACGAACCCGGCCTGACCCGCCACGGCCTGCAACTGCTGTCGATTGTGTTGATTAACATCAAAGGCACCGCCCTGTCCACGATGATTTTCACCTCAGCCATCGGGGCCATCCCCCGCGACCTGGAGGAGTCGGCCATCATCGACGGGGCCTCGCGGCTCCAATACGTGCGGTATGTCCTGCTGCCGCTGCTGAAAGTGCCCATCGTCAGCCTGGTGGTGATTATGCTGCCCCTATTTTATAATCAATTCCTGGAACCCTACGTCTACCTCGACCCGACCAACTCCACCCTACTGCCCTTCATCCAGAGTACCTCCGGCCAATTTTCGACCAACTTCCAGGTCATCTATTCCGCCATTTTCGGCTCCGTGCTGCCGCTGGTGCTGGTCTACCTGATGTTCCGCCGCTTCTTCGTCGAGGGCGTGATGGCCGGAGCGATTAAAGGGTAGGGCATCTTCAAGAAAATGATTATCCAGATGGTCGTAAAACGTAAATCGTAAAACGTAAGCTCTTTGGTTTGTGAAAGTATTTTGCGTTTTACGTTTCACGTTTTGCGGGCTTCAATTTGATTGTGTGAAATTTGCACTGCTTGAGGAAGGAAGGTTTCGTTATGACAAAAAACGGACGGCGCGTGATTTTTCAACCCCAGACCCACCGGGCCAGCCAGCGAGGCATCAACCAACTGGTCAACGCCATCCGCCCGACGCTGGGGCCGGTTCCCCGGATGGTGGCCATCGACCGTATTTTGGATGAGCGGATGCCGGAGCTGCTCGATAACGGCGGCCTCATCGCCAAACGCATCATCCAGCTTGCCGACCGGCACGAAGACCCCGGCGCGATGTTTCTGCGGGATGTCCTGACCCGTCTGGCCGACCAGGTAGGGGACGGCACGGCCACCGCCGCCGTCCTGTTCCAGGCCATCTATAATGAAGGCGTCCGCTATTTGGCTGCCGGGGGGAACGGCATGCGCCTGCGGAGCGCCCTGGAAGCGGGCCAACAACTCATCCTGGATGAATTGGCCGGGATGACCAGTCATCTCTCCGGTCAGGAGGCGTTGGCTAAGTTAGCCCACACCATATGCTATGATGAAACGTTGGCCGATATGCTGGGCGAAATTTTCGACATTATGGGGGAGTATGGCCGCCTGGAAATACGACCCGGTCGCAGCCGGGCCTTGGAGCGGGAGTATGTGGAAGGTATGTATTGGGAGCGGGGCCTGATGTCCCGGCAGATGGCCAACGACCCCATCCGCCAGCGCACCGAGCTGGAAGAGGCCGCCGTTCTCATCAGCGATTTGAAAATAGAGACGCCGGAGCAGCTTTTCCCGGCCCTGGAGACGGCGTTGCGGGCCGACATCAAGGCCCTGCTGATTGTGGCCGCCAAGATTTCCGATAAGGCGCTCGGCTTTTTGCTGGCCAACAAACGGCCCGATAAATTCCAGGTCATCGCCGTTCACACCCCGGAATATGGGTCCGAAAATCAGGCGGCGGCTCTGCAAGATTTAGCCATCCTGACCGGCGGCAACCCCTTCCTGACCGTGACCGGCGACAGCTTCGCCCGCATCACCGAGGCCGATTTTGGCCACGCCCGCCGGGTGTGGGCCGACTTACGCAACTTCGGCATCATCGGCGGCCAGGGCAATCCCCGTGAATTGCGCCGCCACATTCAAAATCTACGGACAACTCACGACCGGACGGATGACCTGGTCAGCGGCGAGCGGCTCTTGAAGCGCATTGGGATGCTGTTGGGTGGCTCGGCTACGTTGTGGGTGGGCGGAACCACCGAGATGCAAATCAACGAGCGAGTCGCTGTGGCCAAGCGCACGGCAGCGGCGATGCGGGGCGCAATGCGAGAAGGCGTTCTGCCCGGCGGCGGGGCGGCGTTGTTGGCCTGCCGCCCGGCCCTACAGTCCTGGCTGACCGCCGCCACCGACCCCGACGAGCGGGCGGCCTACCGGATTTTGCACGAGGCCCTGGCCGCTCCGTTTCGGGCCATCGTCCATAACGCCGGGTATGACCCCAGCCAGATTTTAGCCCGCCTCAATCGGGCCGAGACCCCGGCCAGCTTCGATGTCCGCACCGGCCAGGTGGTGGATGTGGCCGCCGCCGGGCTGTTCGATGCCGCCGTCACCCAACGGGCCGCTCTCCACGCCGCCATTTCCAGCGCGGCCCTGGCCCTGACCATCGATGTCATCGTTCACCGGAACGGCCACGAGCAAAGCCTGCAACCCGTGCGCGGCCCTGGCCAAAGAAAGCGGGTGTGAGGTATGGATACGATTTTGATGAACGAAGATGTCGTTTACAATGTGGCCGTCTCCCCCGCCTTCGGGGCGGATGGGGTCTGCTTTGCGGCCCGGACCTCCGGGCTGTACCGCTCCGAGGATGGGGGCCAAACCTGGCAACCGGCCTACACCTCGCTGGAACTGGAAGGGCCGTTGACCACCGCCGCCGTGGCTCTCTCCCCCGACTTTGCCGCCGACCGCACGGTATTGGCCGGGGTTTCCGGCGGTATTCTGCGCTCCACCGATGGCGGGCAGAGCTGGCAAATCAGCCCCCTGCCCTCGCCGCCCCCCTTTGTGACCACCCTGGCGATGTCGCCCGCTTTTAGACGGGACGGCGTCGCCTTGGCCGGGACGTTGGAGGATGGCGTCTTCCGCACGGGAGACCGGGGCGCGACCTGGTCGGCCTGGAACTTTGGCCTGCTCGATTTGAACATCCTCTGTCTGGCCATTTCGCCCGCTTTCGGCGAAGATGACACCCTGTTTGCCGGGACCGACAGCGGTCTCTATCGCAGTACCAACGGGGGCCGGGCCTGGCGCGAGGTTCCTTTTCCAATGGAGTACGCCCCCGTTCTCCGCGTGGCCATTTCGCCCGATTTCGCCAACGACGGCGTTCTGTTAGCCGGAACCGAGACCCACGGCCTGTTCCGCTCGGCTGACCGGGGCCAGCGCTGGTCTCGTCTGGCGGAGACGGTCATCGACGGCGCGGTGAACGAGATTTTGCTGTCGCCCCACTTTCCCCACCAGGCCGATGTTTTGCTCTTGCAGGATGATGATACCCTGCTCATATCGCGGGACGGCGGCCAACGTTGGACCCACCACAGCCCGGCCATCAGCACATTGGAGGGCGTTTCAACGGTCGTGGCTCCTCACGGACTCGACCCGGCGCAACCGTTGCTGGCGGGCTTTGTGGATGGGGGGGTGCGGCTATTGGAG
>CAZWZZ010000574.1:0-4851 GCA_964638395.1 uncultured Caldilineaceae bacterium | reverse complement strand
AATATGCCGGATACTTCCTGGATGGCGGCTATGCCGAGTATGTCAAAGCCTTCGCCAATTATGTGGGCCATATTCCCGATGGGGTCAGTCCGTTTGATGCAGCGCCGCTGACCTGTGCCGGGGTGACCACCTACAAGGCAGTCAAGGTCTCCGGGGCCCGCTCCTCCGATCTTGTGGCAGTTTACGGGGTGGGTGGCCTGGGCCATCTGGCCTTACAATATGCCAAGGTGGCCGGTGCGGCTGTCGTGGCCGTCGATTTGCTGGACGAAAAACTGACCATGGCCAAAGAATTGGGCGCTGATTACACCATCAATGCCACGAAGCAGAATCCGATTGAGGAGATCAAAAAGCTGGGTGGGGCCGATGTCGCCATCGTGCTGGCTGTTGCTCCAAAGGCATTTGAACAGGCTTATGCCTCGCTCCGGCGGGGTGGTCGGGTCGTGTTTGTGGCCTTGCCGGCGGACAATTATGTCCAGGTTCCCATTTTTGAGACGGTCCTGAACGGGATCAGTATCATCGGTTCCATTGTCGGCACCCGCGTCGATTTGCAAGAAACCTACGAACTCCACGCTATGGGCAAGACCAAAGTCATCTACGACACCATAAAGCTGGATCAGGTCAATGAAGCCTTTGAGGAGGTTGAAGAGGCCCGTAACAAGACGCCGCGCCTGGTCTTCGACTTCACGTAAGCTAATCGGCTAACGCCAAGAGCCTGAAAAAATTTACCCCGGAGCCACGGAGCTACACAGAAAGACAATTCTGTGTTTCCTCCGTGGCTCTTTGGTTTAGATGTCGCTTTATTCGGCAATGGCCGATTGAAAATTTCTGATTTCCAGCGGCGACAGACGTGGTAACGGGGTCAATCTCTTTTTCAGGATGTCCGCTAAAGCCTGCATGCCCCGTTCCTCAATAGGGGTGTTGTTGTTACCGGTGATGGTATCGTGGTTGCCGGGGATGTAGCGCAGATCGACAGCGGTGGCCCACTGCTGCCAATCCAAACGGGGGTTGTGGCCGTCCGCCTCAACCGACTCTTGCCCCATAATGAGCGTTAGAGGATCGGGATAGGGTTTGGGCCTGTAGCGGCGGGTACTCCATTGGTTAGTCAACACTTTCAGCTTCATTTTGGTGTAGGTTTGGCGATCATTCGTTTGCAGTTGAGCTGATTGATGGGTGTGGTGCCACAAGCGACGGCTGAGGCGATAGAGCGTGGTCGCCGCAAAATGGAGGTGGGGCCACAGATGCCCCCGCCAGGGGCGGGACGGTTCGACCAGGGCCAGCATCGTCATCGCTTCCCCCTGTGCCCTGAGTTGTTGGGCCATCTCGTAGGCGATGGGGCCGCCCCAGCAAATGCCACAAAGCGCATAGGGGCCCTCTGGTTGAATCGTTTTCAACTCAGCCAGATATTTTCGGGCAACATCCTCGACCCGATTTTCGTTATGAATGCCATCCTGAAAGGCATACACCGGACAATCGGCGTCGATGTGGCGCACCAGCTCCTTTAGATCGGTGAAAACATTGCCCATATTGCCCGGCAGGAGAAAAATGGGGGGCTTGATGCCCTCCGGTTTGAGCGGAATAAGGACAGAGGGGGACATCTTGACGTTCTGTTGCTGGAGCGTCTCCACCAGTTGGGCCACGGAAGGGGCCTGAAATAGAATGGTGGGGGTGACGTGCAGGCCGGTGATGGTCTCGATTTTGGAGACCAGCCGCATCGCCAACAGCGAGGAGCCGCCCAGATCGAAGAAGTTGTCGGTCACACCGATGGGGTGCAGCCCCAGCACTTCTTCCCAGATATTGACCATCGCCTGTTCGGAGTCGTTGCGGGGCGGAACAAATGGATTGTCCAGGTCGGGCCGCACCTGCTCCGGGTCGGGCAGGGCCAGGCGATTGATTTTGCCGTTGTCCGTCAGCGGCATCTTCTCTAAAATGACAAAGACGGCGGGCTGCATATAATCGGGAACCCGCGTCTTCAGAAAGCCCTTGAGTTCGCCCGTGGTAACGGTATGGTTGCGGCGGGGAACCACATAGGCCACCAGTCGTTGCTCGCCTCGCGGGTCTTCCCGCATCAAGACGGCGGCCTCCTGCACGGCCTCATGCTCCAACAGCGACATTTCGATTTCGGCCACCTCGATCCGGTAGCCGCTAACCTTCACCTGAAAATCTTGGCGGCCATAATGCACCAGACAGCCGCTAGAGTAGATTTGGGCTAAATCGCCCATAAAATAGAGGCGAGCCTCCCCGCCATTCGGGTCGGGCTTGATCTTTTCGGCGGTCAGATCCGCTCTATTCCAATACCCCACAGCCAGGTAGGGACTCCGGACCACAATCTGGCCCACCTCGTTGAGCCCCACGTCCTGGCCCGCTTCATCGAGCAGCAGGACATCCCGCTCCGCCACGGCAAAGCCCGTCGGCACCACGCTGGCCTCCATAACCGTCTCTTTGTCGATGAACAGTTGGCGAATCGTAGAAGTCTCGGTAGACCCCATGCCGGTGTACATCAGACAATGGTCGGGAAAAATTTTCTTGTAAAAATCGACGTTCTTGCGGGGAACCCGCTCCCCACCAAATCGGATGAGCCGAATGTTGGGAAACTGGACGCCATCCGGCAGGGCCTCGATGAAATGGCGAAACAGGGTGGGCACGGAATGATAAAAGGTGATCTCCTGTTCGACCAACCAGGCCGCCAACGAAAGCAAGCCATCCTCTTTGACATTGTAGGGGTGGACCGAGGCCCCGATGAGCAAGGCCCCAAAAATATCACGTAGGGAGCCGTTGACGCTACAGGAGTAGAGCAGGGAGAGGCGATCATAGTGGCCGAGATGGAGCGTGTTGGTGTACTGCATAATGTTGTGCAGCAGATTACGCTGGTTTTGATAGACCCCTTTCGGCTTGCCCGTCGAGCCGGAGGTATAGATGATGTAAGCAATCCGATCCGGGGCGATTGAGAGGTTCGGGTTCGTTTGGGGCAGGCTGGCCGGAAGCTGATCGAGGTTCAAGACAGGTTGTTCATCCCCGGCTAACGTTTCGACGGCGGCGCGGTTAGCGTCATCCGTCAGAATAAGGTTCGCCCCGCTATCCCCCAAGATGTAGGTCAGCCGCTCCGGGGGAAACGCACGATCCAGCGCCACATAGATTTTACCGGCCTTCAAGACCCCCATAATGGCCACAATCATTTTGTAGTTGTGGCCGAGATAGAGGGCTACCGTTTCCTCACCCTCCCCCAACTGATCGAGAATGGCGTGGGCCACCCGGTTCGCGGCCTGGTTGAGTTGGGCATAGGTCAGCGTCGTCCCCCAATCCCGGATCGCCAGATGGTCGGGGTAGTTGACCACCTGGCTCTCAAACCGGGCGGCGATGGATTGCTCGATCTCTGATCGCTCGAAGGGGACGAACCCTCCCTCCGGGTGAAAACATTTAGCCTGGATCAAGGCTTGTCGAGATGCCAAATTTTCGTAGAAAGCCGTTGAAATCGTCATAAGTAGAAACCTCTGGATGGTTGAGAATGTATCTGATCAGTATGTATCTGGCTCAGATCGTTTTAGGAAACTTTGACTCAAATTGTTGAGTCAGGCTGTCGATAGCGGTGTAAGCAAAATAACCGGCCCAACTGGCAATACCCAACAATTTAAGACCGTCTTCTAACAAGAAATATCCCGGTATAATGTCCATCACCGATTTTTGAATTACATCAAGTCCCCCAGATAGCCCCAGAAAAACAAATGCGAGGATAAATAAGGAGACATTGCGGTTTAGAATAACGTTTCTGAATGTCACCAGGTGCAGCCCAAACAGGAACAGATAGAGGCCATAGGTGATTTTCTCAGAAATAGCGTAATAATCCCGAAGCGATTCGTGGAGTACAAAAAAATCATCAACCAATAACAATAACGTCAGCAGGCCGGAAAAAAACAGAAATCTTGAGTTGACGCCCTCGTTCCAGCGGCGTAGTACGATGGCAGTAAAGAAGCAGATGGTGGCTGCGGCCCTCCACAAGAGAACTCCAATATTGGAAACGATGCCTGAAATCGGACTCAGTTGGGCCAGCGAAACCGGATCGCGGGTCAATTGACTTAAGGGGATACCTGTCGCCAGATTGATCCAGGCCACAATAAACAAGAAGACAATGAGGGGCGCATACAGACGGATGAGTGTGGATCGGAGTATGGTTGTGTAAGGTTGCAGTTTTGCTTTCATAACATCACCTGAGATAATGATTGAGATGTTGAACGCACAAATTTGAAAATGTTAGGTAAGTCCGGCTGGGGATGTGGGGATGTAAGATACAGGCAGGTGCGTATAGATTTTCCTGGGAATTGTGGAAGTACCGGACAAATCTTATTGAGTATTCCTTATCATAACTTTTTTGTCCTATAAAAGAATGGGGGATTCTACGACCATTGCTAAAAATTTACCCCTATTAGTACGACAACGAGACTTCGGAAGTCTACGCCGTGATCTTGCTGGCGAAATGACTTTTTAAACCAAGACCTCGCTAAGTATGTCAAAATCTCGTTGTAGTATTAGTTGTGTTAAATTAATTTAATTATACAACAACTCGCACAGGATGTACAATGTTTATAGTTTGTGGAATTTATCACAAACATATTCTCATTCCTTATCATATTTAGGAATGAGATTTTAATAACTGTCCCACTTCGCTCGGCCTGGATTTGTCAATCCGGCGGGAGCAAATGGGACAGTTGATTAATCCCCGTTCCTGAAGGTTAACTGGATGATTTTGTGTCTATTCAGGTGACCAGCATCCCTTCGACAAGCTCAGGACGCAGCCTGAGTAGCCGTAGTGAAACGGAGGCGTATCGAAGGGTGCGGCGAACGGGCCGAGTCTTGGCT
>CAZWZZ010000573.1:0-4852 GCA_964638395.1 uncultured Caldilineaceae bacterium | reverse complement strand
GGTTGCCAGTCGTTGTCGGTGATGCGGATAACCTGATAATTATGGTAGGCTTAAAATGGGGCTTTGTCAAGAGGAAAATGGGCAGGCTGCAACAGATCAATATTGACATAATCATTCCCAATTGCATTTTTACATAATGTAAGTATAATCAGTAGTATAGGGTTTAGATTACCCTACATTTGGGGGTAAAACAAGTCTCTGACTACTAGATGTAGTAGATTTGGTCAAGCTACCGGTGAAACAGCTTATCGTTTTCGGACTTATTTTTGGGATTAGCCTGTGTGCATTGGCATCGTTTCTGCAAGACTCATCGCCGGAAGTCACCGAGGTTGAACAGGTAGCCCCAACTGAGGAGAGCAGACCACCGGAACCGGTCGCCGAGACGACGGTCACAGAACCCAACCCGGCGCTGGTGGATGGCCGCCCTGTGGCGGTGCGGGTTAATGGCCAACCGATTTTTCTCGACGATTACGAACGGCAGGTGGCCCAATTCGAGCAGAGCTTGGTCGCCGGTGGGGTAGACCTCAACAGCGAAGCGGGGCAGCGGCAGCGGCAGCAACTCCGAAGCCAACTTTTAGAGGGGCTTATCGAGCAAACGATCATCGAGCAGGAGGCAGCCAGCCTGGGTATCACCATTTCTGAGGATCAGATCGAGACCAAAGCCCAAGAGAGCGCCGGTACAGCAGCCGATCAGGAGCATTTTGAGCAATGGTTAGCGGCCAACGAGATGAGCTACGGCGATTTCAAAGAGACGCTGCGGGCGCAATTGATCGCCGGGCAACTTTTTGAAAAAATCACGGCAGACATCCCGGACAGCGCCGAGCAGATTCGACTGCGCCATATTCTGGTGGCCGAGGAAGATGAAGCCCGCCAACTGATCGAGCAGCTTAAAAATGGGGCCGATTTTGCCACACTGGCGGCGGAACATTCGCTCGATGAGGAGAGCCGGATGGCTGGCGGGGCGTTGGGCTGGTTTCCGCAGGGCGCAGGCGTCGTGCCAATCGAAGTCGAGCGCATGGCCTTTTCTCTCCAGCCACGGGAAGTCAGCGGTCCCATACCAACGGCGCTTGGGTTCCATATTATCCAAGTCGAGGAGCGGCAAGCGGCGCGTCCCTTAAAAACTGAATTGCTTCAGACGTTGAAGGAACGGGCCTTTACGGAATGGTTGGCCGAGAAAAAGGCTACCGACCAGATCGAAATATTCGTGACGCCTTAGTTCTGGACAGGGTTGTTATTTGGGCTATACTTTATGGGTACGTTGTCAGGTTCAAATAACAGCGGAGTACAGACTTATAATGAAGCAAGCAAAGTTAGGGCGCCGGCAGTTAGCCTTACTCGTCGTCGTTATCATTCTGACCATTTTGGCTTTTATCGTGGTGGCCGCGCTGACCCTCGTCTTTATCACCAACCAACTGAATACGGCTGAGGCGATTGAAACCGATCTTATCACCTTTCGCAGTCCTCTGGATACCGATCAGATTGATCCGGCCCTGGCTCTGGCCTCGTTGGGGGGCGTCCCGGAGTCGGATATAATCAGCGAGGCGATTGAAAAAGAGAGAGCGGAGACCGCTTTGGCGGCCACGCTGTTTCACCCAACGCTGAGCGATGCCGACAGCGCCGGCTCATTTTTATTGTTGGCCCCCATTTACACGGAACGCGGCGAGCGGGAAAAGGGATTATTTTGTTATCGACTGGCCGGCCTTATCGCCACACTCAGTCCTGAGTTGACCAATACGGCTCGAACCGATCTGTTTTTTCAAGTCAGCCAGGGCTTAACCCAACTGAATGAACCGGAATTAGCCAAATTTTATCTGGATCAAGCCTTTATCATCGCTTTACGTAGCCCATTTTTGCAGACGGTTCATCGCCGCACTATTTTTGAACAGCTACAGCGGGGCTACATTGCGCTGGGCGAGCGAGAGTTAGCCAGACGAAGTCTGGATTTGAGCGCCAACCCGCCTGATATCGAGTTTGTCTCGACGGCGGGGGCGATTTTACCCGCCGGAGCGCCTGTGATTTTGCCCGAGACGGTGCAAGCAGCGGAAGCCAATCGGTGGCTCCGGGCGCAGGAGTTGGCCGCGCTTCTGGTCGAACGGGGAGGAACCGCCCCGCCGGCCGCTTACGAGGCGCTGCGCACGGCCCTCATCGATGAGGATCGGGAAAAACTCCAATTTTATGACGCCGAATTGGACAGGGAAAACCAAATTGGCAAAAGAATTGACTTAGCAATGGCTAAAGTAGCGTGGTTATCGACAAAACATCGTATTGCGCGACAGGGGTTTGGCTTGAGCGTGGTGCCTGAGTGGGAAACGCAAGCGGAACCGATCAGAGCCGACCTGACAAAAGCCTACGAGGTGCTATACGCGGCTTATGCCGATTTGATTATCACTCTGCCTACGGCAACACAGGTGGAGGTGGCCACGGCTGAGAAATTGCGCCGAGAAGTTTTGGCCGGGGAGTTGGGCCGGTATCCCAACTATCCCGAACTACAGCGACAAAAACAACTTCTGGAGGCCATGGAGCAGTTGATGGTGTCGCAACCGGAGCTGAACGTCTTCATTGGCGCTCGTCCTGTTGGAGAGCGTGAGATGTTTACCTTCATCTCGCCTACGGCAATTAGCGAAGAATAATATGGCGGAGAACGGTTATGGCTAGGTTAAATAACAACATATTGATCGTCATTATAGCAATGCTCGTCGGCTTGAGCATTTTAGCCTGTGTTTGCTATGCCACAATCTTTTTACAGCCCGAAATCCCCATCAACCCGCTACGGGCCAGCCGGGCCACCGCCATAGCCGGGACCGTTCAGGCCCGCACGCCCACGGCGACGATCACGAATACGCCCGTGCCGACTTTCCCCCCAACCTGGACCCCGACCAACACCACCACACCCGCCCCGACAAAAACGCCCACCTTCACCCGCACGCCCACCCCAACCGCCACAGAGACCGGCACGCCCACGCCCTTCCCGACCAACACGCCCACGCCCCTTATTTTGCCAACCTTCACCCCAATCCCCCCCTTTGATTTTGTAGGGCGCAGTACCGGCAGTGAAAATAACTGCGCCAACATCAAACTGGCTTATGCCGTCGTCGGCCCCGACTTCGAACCTATCTCCGGGTATCAGGTCGAGTATGGTGAAATTGGCGTGCGGGGCAGTCGCTTCTTGACAGAAGAGACCGAGTTTGCCGAAGTCTATGGGGTGACGTTGATCCCCGGCACAGATCGGGCCGCTTCGGTTCAATCCCACAACTGGTTTGCTTATCTCGTTGACAATGGTCAGAAAGTCAGCGACGCTATTTTGTTCACTACCGATCCAATCCGGGCCTTGGAGAGTGAACGGTGTGAAAATGATGACGACAACAACGACAACAATGGCGATGATGATGACGATGATGGCGATGATGAGGGAGGCTGTATTCCCGATCCCTGTACCAGCGCAGATGCCGTTAATGTCAAAATCGTTGAATTTCAACCACGGGTGACGGATATACTCATCCCGACGCCAAGTACCCGCCGTAACCTGTGTAGCCCGCCTTACCAAGATTTCGTTATTCCCCGGACCTGTAGCGACTGCCGAACCCAAGAGGATGCCCAACGATTATTTTTGCAGGTCGGCGGACCGAGCCTAGATATTTATGACTTCGACCGGGATGGGGATGGCGTAGCCTGTGAGAATCGGCCCTTACGGAATCCGCTCGATTGCGCGAACTTTGATACGCAGGCCCAGGCCCAGCGAGCTTTTGAGGCCGCCGGGGGCACGAACCTGAATACCGATGCGATTGACCGGGATCGGGATGGTATCGCCTGTGAAGAGCTACCGTAGGCATTTTTCTTTAACAGTTTTATTGATGTAGAGAAAGAAGGAGTGAGGCTCTATGGATAGATTAGATGATCGTTTAGCCACAGCCTTAACGGCCATGGTCTTGGGCATGACCCTTCTTTCTTGCGTCTGTTATGCCACGATCTTTATGCAGCCCAATATTCCTTTCAACCCGCTTAGCCCCGGTCGGGCCACCCGCATCGCCGCCGCCCAGGCCGCGGTGACCGTACCCGCCCTCCCGACGGCCACGCCCGATCAATCCTATCCCCCCACCTGGACTCCAACGCTGACCAAAACCCCCGGCCCCACCAAAACAGCCACCAATACCCGCACCCCCACCCCGACTAAAACCTCGACCTCAACGCGCACGCCGATTCCCACGGAGACTAATACCCCCACCGTTCCGCCGCCCCCACCCCCACCGACTGGAACGCCCACGCCGCCGCCCTTCTTTGTTTCCTCCCACTCCAGCGAGCGTAACTGCGCTGATGTGGGGCTGAAGGGCGTGGTTAGCGATAAAAACGGCTTACCGGCCGCCGGGGTCGAGGTGCGGTATGGCGAGATTGGCGTCTCCGGCAGCCGCTTTACGGCCCGTACCGACGGCAATGGTCGCTACAGCGCCCTATTAATTCCCGGCGCTGATGAACGGTCGGCCTCCCGGTCCCACAACTGGTATGCTTACGTCCTGGAAAACGGGCAACAGGCCAGCGAGGAGTTTACGTTCACCACCGACCCCATTTATGCACGCAATCCCGATTACTGTGATGGGTTGGACCCGGATGGGGATGATGATGACGATGATGACTCCAATGAATTTCTGGATAAAGGCTGTTTACTCGATCCCTGTCATAGCAACGACGCCGTTCAGATCAAGATTGTCAATTGGCAGAAGAAAAATTTCGGTAACTAAAATAGCTGGTTAGAAAACGAACGACCAAGAGGTGTGCAAAAATTTGCACACCTCTTTTGTTTCTATTTACCAAAGCGGGCCGGTATGACCAAGATCACCAGGCAAATTATCAGTCCCAT
>CAZWZZ010000572.1:0-4853 GCA_964638395.1 uncultured Caldilineaceae bacterium | reverse complement strand
GCGTCATCCTCAAAGACCCGCGCATCCTGGTGCTGGATGAGGCCACCAGCAACCTCGACAGCCAGAGCGAAGCCCTGATTCAGGAGGCGTTGGAGCGGATTATGCAAAACCGGACCAGTCTGGTCATCGCCCACCGTCTGAGTACCATTCTGGCAGCGGACGTGATCCTGGTTATGAACGAAGGTCGGTTGGCGGAGCAGGGGCATCGAGACGGCGCTCGTTCTGCCCACGACATGCTATTAGCGCAGGGCGGTTTGTATGCTCGTCTCTATGAGACTCAATTTCGGCATGTGTCGTATCTGGAGGATGAACCTCATACGGTTGGCGATTTCTGAAATATGACTTCAATTTCATAACTCGCTGCTGATTTGAGTTTTACGGTAAACGGCTACTACAGACACGTCCCCAGAGTTGCCTGTATACTGGAAATTAGACGTGACCGTGAACCGCATACAGCTTCGCCTGATGCGCCAAAAGTGGGCGTCCATTGAGCAGATTATGGGGAGAACCGCTTTTGCTTCCCAGGTCGCTAAATCCTCGATAACTATTTGACAAAAATCCCACTTGAGGCTATTATCAGCCCAATCCGCAACAATTAAACATCTGGCTCTTATCCAGAGAGGTGGAGGGACCGGCCCTATGAAGCCTCGGCAACCCGGTTGTAAATCGAAGGGGATTTACACAGCGTCAGGGTGCCAACTCCGGCAGAACGTTCTGGAAGATGAGAGGTGGGCTTGACCGTGTTAATGACCTCCCTGCCTCTACAAAGGCAGGGAGTTTTTTTTATCTTTTATCCACAAATTTTTGACTAAGGGAGAAACTATTATGAGTGACAATGGACATCAGTATGGATTCACCACCCGCCAACTCCACGCGGGGCAGACGCCGGACCCGACCACCGGCAGCCGGGCGGTGCCGATTTATCACACCACCAGCTATCAATTCAATAACACGGAACACGCGGCCAACCTCTTCGCTTTGCAAGAGTTTGGCAACATTTACACCCGGATTATGAACCCGACCAACGATGTGCTAGAGCAGCGCGTCGCCGATTTGGAAGGGGGCGTCGGGGCGTTGGCAGCCAGCAGCGGGCACGGCGCTCAGACGATGGCCTTTCTGACCCTGTGTGGTGCAGGCGACCACATCGTCACCAGCAGCCGCCTCTATGGGGGTACGTACAACCAGTTCAACTACACCCTGCCCCGCATCGGCATCGACGTGACCTACGTTGACCCGGCAGACCCTAAAGCCTTTGAAGCGGCCATCAAGCCGAACACCAAAATCATCTACGGCGAAACGTTGGGCAACCCGGACATCAGCGTTTTCCCCTTCGAGGAAGTGTCGGCCATCGCCAAACAGTATAACATTCCGCTAACGATCGACAACACCTTTGCCACGCCTTACTTGTGCCGCCCCTTTGAGTGGGGAGCAAACATCGTGGTCCACAGCACCACCAAATTCATCGGCGGCCACGGCACGACCATCGGCGGCATCATCGTCGATGGCGGCAACTTCGACTGGACGAGCGGCCGCTTTACCAACTTCACCGAGCCAGACCCCTCTTACAATGGCCTGGTTTATGCTGAATTGGGGCCGCCCGCCTTCATCCTCAAGACGCGGGTCCAGATTCTGCGGGACATCGGGGCCTGTCAAGCACCTTTCAACAGTTGGTCTACGCTGCAAGGGCTGGAGACGTTGAGCCTGCGGATGGAGCGGCACGTCAGCAACGCCGAGAGCGTGGCCAAGTTTCTGGATGAACACGGCAGCGTCGATTGGGTGACGCATCCTAGCCTGCCTGCTCATCCGCACCACGACCGGGCCAAGAAAATCCTGCCCAAAGGGGCCGGGGCGATCCTCGGTTTTGGCATCAAGGGAGGCCGTGCGGCGGGCGAAGCCTTCATCAACAACCTGGAGATGTTCAGCCACGTGGCCAACGTCGGCGACGCCAAGAGCCTGGCCATTCACCCGGCCAGCACCACCCACAGCCAGTTGACTGAGGAGGAGCTGCAAACCGCCGGGGTCACACCCGACTTCATCCGCCTCAGCATCGGCATCGAAGATATCGATGATATTTTGTGGGATTTGGATCAGGCCTTGACGATGGCGACCACGTAAAACAACAACTCGTTTGAATTGAAATTAGGATCCACGAAGGACACGAAGGGACACGAAAAAAGATTTTTAGTGAACTTCGTGTCTTTCGTGGACAATAACAAGGAAAGCGCTATGTCAACAATCATCCCTGAAAATTCAGTCGGTCTCGTCGAACCGAAAACGTTTACGTTTGCTGAAAATGAGCCGTTTCAATTGGAAAGCGGGGCCACCCTCAGCCCGGTGACGTTGACTTACGAGACGTATGGCACGCTGAACAAGGATCGGACCAATGCCATTCTCATCCTGCATGCTTTGAGTGGCAGCGCCCACGCCGCCGGGTATCACCGGGCGGATGATCCCAAACCGGGCTGGTGGGATGACTGTATCGGTCCCGGCAAAGCCTTTGACACCAACCAACTCTTTGTTATTTGCAGCAACGTCATCGGCGGTTGTTACGGCTCTAGCGGGCCGTCCAGCCTCAACTCCGATACGGGCAAGCCTTACGGTCTCAGTTTCCCGGTGGTAACCATCGGTGACATGGTCCGGGCGCAGGTGGCGTTGATCGACCATCTGGGCATCGACAAATTGCTCTGCGTGGCCGGTGGGTCGATGGGGGGCATGCAAGTTTTGGAGTGGTCGGCCCGTTACCCGGAGCGCATGCGGGCGGCCATTCCCATTGCCACCACAGCCTGCCACAGTCCGATGATGATTGCCTTGAGCGAGGTGGGGCGACAGGCCATCTACGCCGACCCGGCCTGGAATCAGGGGGATTATTACGACTCGCCGGAAAAGCCGGATGGCGGCTTGGCCGTAGCCCGCATGGTCGGCCACATCACCTACCTCAGCGATAAGTCAATGCAGCAAAAGTTTGGGCGGCGGCTGCAAAATCGGGAAAAGTACGGTTATGAATTTCAGACCGAGTTCGCTATCGAGAGTTATCTGAAATACAATGGCCACAACTTCACCCGTCGCTTCGATGCCAACAGCTATCTGTATATCACCAAGGCGATGGATTACTTTGACATGGGCGCTTCGACCGGCTCGCTGGCGGCCGCGTTTGCTAATGCCACCCAGCTCAAATATCTGGTCATCAGTTTCACCAGCGATTGGCTCTATCCAACCTACTACAGCAAGGAGATCGTCCGGGCCCTGTATGCTGTCGGCGCGGATGTGACCTATCTCGACATCGAAAGTACCTGGGGACACGATGCCTTCTTGCTGGAGGTGGAGACGATGACGAACCTACTCGGCAGTTTCCTGGAGCGGCTTGTCCGGGAAGAACACGTGGCCATACCAACCGAAACGGGAGAGGAGCGTTTGCCGGTGGCCGTCCCCTGTTAGGCTCCGGCTAAATCATTTATGGCGCTACGTCCTGACCTACGAGTTATCGCTGAATTGATTCCTCCCGAAGCCTCGGTTCTCGACCTGGGCTGTGGGGATGGGGAGTTGTTGGATTATTTGGTTTGTCACCAACACGTGACCGGACGGGGCATCGAGTTGAGTGAATCCGGGGTGTTGGCCTGCGTGCGTCGGGGTTTGAGCGTGCGGCAAGGTAACCTGGAGGAGGGGCTGGCTGATTATCCCGATGGCAGCTTCGATTACGTCATCCTCAGCCAAACGTTGCCTTTCCTCGACCATCCGGTTTTGATTTTGCAGGAGATGCTGCGGGTCGGCAAACACGCCATCGTCAGCTTTCCGAACTGGGGCTACTGGCGCTGCCGGTTGGAGCTACTCCTTACCGGACGCATCCCCCACGGCCCCAATCTACCCCAGAACTGGTACGAAGCCCCCCGCTGGCAAGCCCTGACCATCGCCGATTTTGGCCGCTTCTGTGATAAGTTCGGCATCCGCATCCGTCGCCAGATGTACCTGGCCGGGGAGCAGCCCGTCGCGTCCCGTCGCTTCAAGAATTGGCTATCGACCACAGCTATCTTTACGCTGGAAACCGAGGCTCTGCGCCGGGAGCGACAGTTGCGGTTGGGGTGAATTTATAAAACCGGCAACCCCTCCAACGCCATCAGCTTCAACGCATTGGTCGTCGGGCAGGGGCCGGGGTGGAGCTTGTAATCAAAAACCATCGCTTCGCCAACGACATCATCCCGAAAATGGTAATTTTTGACGGGGGGCATCTCGGCGGCCAGCTTGGTTAGCTCCAAATCGTGGGTGGAGAGGAGACCAACGCCCCGCCGCCCAACCACGGCCCGGATGTACGCCTGGCTGCCGATGAAACGCTCCCGGTTGTTCGTCCCCCGAAAGATTTCGTCGATAAAAAAGAAAAGGGGCAGGGCTTGCTCATCCTCTAGCTCCACGAGTAGCCGCTTGAGCCGCTTCACTTCGGCGTAAAAATAGGAGATACCGTCGATGACGGAGTCGCTGATTTTGATGGCGGTGAAGAGGCGGAAAAGGCCGGTCTGCAACATCGTAGCGTTGACCGGTCCCCCGGCGTAGGCCAGAGCCAAATTTAGCCCCACCGTTCGCAAAAAGGTACTTTTCCCGGCCATATTGGAGCCGGTAATCAGGGCCAACTCGCCCAGGCCCTCAAGTGTGAAATTGTTGCAGACCCGCTCCCCGTCCGGGAGGAGGGGATGGCCCAACGCGGTCGCCTGAAAAATGGGGCCTGGCTGCGAGGGGTCGATTTCAGACACGGTCGGCCAGGTGTAGATCGGGTTAAGATAGGCTAGATTGGCCAGCGAGCAGAGGGCCTCCACCTCGGCCCAGCGGTCGAGCCAGAAGGGAACCCGGTGGGCCAGCGTGGCCCG
>CAZWZZ010000571.1:0-4865 GCA_964638395.1 uncultured Caldilineaceae bacterium | reverse complement strand
AGACCAGACCTGGGATCCGGAAATGATGACGCTAACCGACGAGTTGCAAACTAAAATGGAAGAGGCGATAGCCTCATTGCCGGAGACCCTGCGCTCCGTCCTTATCCTGCGTGATCTACGGCAACTTTCTACCAAAGAAACCGCCGCCCACTTGGATATTTCGTCCAACAATGTCAAAGTGCGTCTCCATCGGGCCAGACAATTGCTCCGCGAACGGCTCACCCAGTATGTGGATGATTGGGCGGGGCATAAGACCGATGCGTAAAAATCTCCAAAATTATCGTCCCGTTTTGTAACCTTTTCCCATAATCTGCATCTAACGTAATAAAGGCATACCATTTTAACCAACTTTCCAAAGGAGTTATAACAGTGCCAATATTTGAATACGTTTGTCAAGAGTGCCAGACCAAATATGACAAATTTGTTCGCTCCCGGCAAGCCAAGCTGGACTTAGAGTGCCCCCAATGCGGCAGCCCGCGAGCGAAAAAAGCATTTTCCGCGTTTAGCACCGGCCGCACCAGCCACTCGACGTCCGGGAGCATAGCCAATGTCGGGCCGGCTTGCGGCCCCGTTGGGTGAGGTATTTAATAAAACGGAGGCCGTGCGTCTCCATCATCAACGAAATTGAATAAACGAAACTGAATATGACGAAGGGGAATCAATAAACAATGTCAATTCCGATGCAGTATGAGACGAGTTATGAGTGGGGCGGGAGTGATGAAACGGGGACGCTGTCGATTGACGGCTACGAGGCCTTACCCGTCGGCGGGCCGCACGACGCGCCGAACTACAGCCCCGAACATATGTTAGTCGGGGCGGCAGAGACTTGTCTGTTCAATACCTTCTATTTTATTGCCAATCTATCCCGTTTTGAGATCAAAGGGTATCGCTCCAGCGCCGAAGGTGAATTGGAGTTTGTCAAAAAAGAGGGGTATCGCTTCAACAAGATCATCATTCGTCCGGTCGTCACGGTGGCCGAAAAGGATTTGACCCGCGCCAAGCGATCTCTGGACAAGGCGCATCATGCTTGCCTGATTGCTCGCTCGCTCAACACCACGGTTGAGATGGAAGCCGAATTTCAGACCGTATAGGACACGGAAGGAGCACGATGCCCATCTACGAATATCGCTGCCGGGCCTGCGGAGCGCGGTTCGACAAATTGATCCGCTCTTTGAAGCGACTGCCGGCTGAAATCAACTGCCCCACCTGCGACAGCGCCGAGGTCAACCGTCTGATCTCCGCACCTACAATCCGCACCGGCGGGACAAGCAGTCTGACCGAGGCCGCCGAGACCGCCGCTACCGGTTCAAGTGAAACGCCGGTTGTGGGCCGTAAGGAGATCGAGGCGGCCCAGAAGAAGAAGCGGGAGTTGAAGGAGCGGGCCAAATATAATGATTGGGATTAGTAGGCCGAGTAGTAGTAGTAATCCAGCCGCCGGAAGAGACGCAGGGCGTAGACAGTGGTGATGATGGCGATGAGCAGCGCGCCGAGGGTCATACCGATGACGCTGTACCAATAGACAACCATCCGGCTGAGGATGAAGCCGATCAGCAGATTGGCGATCAGGGCGATGGTTAGCGCCCGGTTGGTGAAGGTGGGCCGAGACAGGAAGAAGAAGAAGACGTTGTTGAGCAGCCCCCACACCAGCAGACTGTAGCCGACGACGCTCCAATAGAACACGGCGAAAGTGACCGGGCTGGCGAAGAAATCACGGACGGCCTTGACCTCGTCGAAGCGGCGGAACCAGAGAACGCCGTAGTAAGTGACCAGGGCGCTGACGATGGCGATGACTGTCAAAAAGAGAAGCTGCCGCAGATAGAAGCGGAAGAAGAAGTCGTTATGCCGCTTGATCTGCCGCTCGGTGACCACCTGGAAATCGGGGTTGAGGGGATGCGCCAAAATCCGCTTGTAATCGAGCGAGAGCGGCTTCCGCTTGGTCTGCGTTTCGTTCTCATTCTTATTCCCATGCCCATTGCTTTCGACTGTGCTGCGATCTTTTCTCCCGAAGCGGCGCAGCAATTTAGCCCCATAAAGCTGGAGTGCGTCGAACCTGCGCCAGAACCGGTCGGTGAGCCGATCTGCCGCTTTTTCTTCGCTAATCTCTTCGTTACGCTCCCCGTTAGCCTGGTCATTAGCCGATTTTTCCACGGCTTTGACGTGAATCACTTTCCGCCGTTCCTGCTCCGGGACGATGATCGTCCCAAATTCATTGACCGTATATTCCAGCATGGCGATGGTCAACAGCATCGACAGCAAGGCCCAATCGAGGCCCAACTCGTAAGGGGTGCGGAACCAGATGAACAACGGCAGCGGCTCCTCGGCGGTTGACCAGCCGATGATCCGATCCAGAAAGAGAAAACCGAAGTAAAGCAGGCCATACGTAAAGTAGGGCCCCACGGCGTAGCTGACGATGGACAGGCGGGGCAGTTGGGCCAGTTTCAGCGTGGCAATCGGCCCGGTCGTCTGCCGGTTCAGCCAATGGACCGACTCGAACAGGCGGCGATGACCCCACACAAAGGCCACAATCGTGGTCACGCCCAGGCCAATCCAATGGGCGGCGTAAATACCCCAGGGAATGCCCCGATAAGGATCAACAAAACCGAAGAAGTTCAGAAAAGCGATGCTGCTCCGCAACAGCCAGGCCACGAAATCGACGCTGGACGGAACCCAATAAATAGCGGTTTCAACGACCCACGGTGCCCAGCTATTGACAAAACTGTAAACACCCGGCTCCGCTACATTCAGGATAAAGCCGATGACGAACAGGCCGATGATGGTGATGATGACGATGGCCACCCGCTGTTGGAGGGTGTAGAGAATGGCCAGAAAAATCCACAGACTGGCCAGCATAAAGTAGTAGGCCAGGCTGATGAGGATGACCCGCTGCGGAAAAAGGGGCACGATCAGGTTCAGGACATACCAACCGAGGCCGACAAAAATGACCGCCAGCAAGGAGGAGCGGATCAGCCGGTAGGAGACTTCGCGAGTCAGAAGATAGCTTTTCTGCTCGTTGTAATACAGCCCCAGGCGACCAATGGTTTGCACGAAGCCGCCGGTGACCAGGAAGCTCAAAATGGTGCCGATGGCCACGGTGGTGGCCGCCTCTTCGTTGAAATCGAGCGAGGCCCACAGCCCAAAGCCAAAGACCAGCACCGACACAATCTGCACGGCCATCGGCACGGCAAAGGAGATGCCCCGGATGTAAAATTTGAAGAAGCGGCCCATCCGTTCCGGGCTATCCGTGGCCAGGGGCGGCGTCTGGCCGAAGATAGCCGCTTCTAAAAAATAGATGGTCAAGGCCAGGCACAGCAGGGCCATCAACCCAAAGGGGATCAACCCGGCCAGGCTATTGATGCCGAAAATGGAGACCCAGGGTAGCAGCGACAGCGTCACCCCCTCGATGACTCCGCCGCTCAACAACACAACCAGCAAATAGAGGGCATATATGGAAGCCAGGGCAAAATAAGGGCTGCTGACAAACGGCACAAAGGGGGCGCGGGGTAGTTTGATCCGTTTATAATCAATGGTGACAGCCTGCGGCTCCAATTTGGGCAAGTGGAACCACCACCACAGGGCCAAACCGTTGGTGGCGACCAATCCCAGCCAGTGCAGCCCATACAGGTGAGGCGCAAAGAGCAGCAGCAACAGTGTCGCCGTAAACGCCCCCAACATCTGCACCAACGCCCGCCGCTGTTGGAGAACACACAGGGCGGCCAAAAATAGCCATAAAATCGACATGAAAAAGTAATCGAGCAGGCCGACCAGAACCCCCCGAATGGGCAGCGCCGGTTGGAGCAGGCTGACCAGATAGGCAACGATGGCGATAATCACGCCGTTTACGAAAACGGCCAACTGCCCCCGGTGAATGAGGCGAGAACAGGCGGCCTGCGCCAGGGTCGGGCTGTGCTGTCGATTAAAAGCGTGGCTGAAATAGCCCATCGCGTGGGCAAAGCCACCGGTGACGAGCAGGCTGAAGACCGTGCCCAGCCCCAAAACAGCGGCCTGCACCTGAGCCACGTAAAGATAAATCCACAGGGCGACGACCAGCATTAAAAATGAGGTGGCATAGACCACGGTATGGGCCGACGAGAGCGTGTCGTGGATAAAGAGCTTGGCCTTAGTCAGCCAACTGCGGGGCACATCCTTGACCGCGGAGTCGCTGCGGGCGGCCTCGAGGCGTGCCCGGCAGCGTTGATGCACCTCGTTAACCAGAGCCACCAAGTCGGGCTGCCCAAACCGCTCGACGGCCTCCCGGTCGGTCATACCCCTGGCCCGGCACAGGGCCAGTAGGGCCGGTTTGTCGATCTCCTCAGCCAACTCCCGCAGGGCGATGGTGACCAACTCTTCCAAACCTAGATGACGGCGGCAGCGGCCATAAATCTCATCGGCCAGATCAAAAATATCGGCCTTGCCACACTTCTCCACGGCGTCGATGTCCCGCATCCCCCGACTTTCCAGCGTGGCGGCGATGGCCCAGGTATCGACCGGGTTCTGAATCTGCTCCAGAATAAAAGTAAAGGCTTCCTGAATGGTCGTTTCGTGAGCATCAACCGTCGCCGTTGACCCGTCGGGCGTATCCGCCCCGTTGATGGCCGTATTATCGGTCCCGTTTTCAGTTGTCAAAGCATCGGCTGCCTGCGCTTTGGTCGCGGCATCGGGTGTGTCTGCAAACATAGCTATCCAGTCCGTTTCGAGAAGTTTTCGGGGTCAGGAATAGTTCATTCGTTTTTTAAGATACTCAACAGCCCGGCTAAACCGGTTGCGGCTCGAAGCCCGCCTCGGCCCGTCCCAGCGGTGCGGTTCGCATCTGGCTGGCCATGCGCCGGTACAATTCCCAGTAGTTGTTAATCATATCCTCCGTTTTG
>CAZWZZ010000570.1:0-4869 GCA_964638395.1 uncultured Caldilineaceae bacterium | reverse complement strand
ACACGTTGCCCAATCTGCTCAACGGCGTCCAGGTCATCGGCCTGGGTTTCTGGGGCTGGGGCCTGAGACGACTAAAACCGTGGCCCGCTCTGGTGGGATTAATTCTGATGATGGGGGCCAAATTGTGGTTTGCCGACCGCATGGTTTGGCTGTATGAAGAGATGAAGGATACAGATTCTCAAGCTAAGACAACAACGTGATTTTGACATAATCAGCGAGTTCCAGACAGACTTCCGAAGTCTCGGTGTAGTACTCAGGAACAAGCATGAAATATCTTCTCGATTTTGCAGTAACTTACAGAAGAAAACTTTGCCAATCATAACACAAAGATAAACCCGAAACCTGGCTTGAGTAGTAAAGCGCCGAGGTGGTTTTTTCTCGGCATAGCAGGCTTACAGGCTTCAATGCCGCTAAATCGCTCAAATTTGGACTTCAAGGCCGGTTTCCGTAGTCATTATAGCCTATATCCTTAAGAAAAATCAGGACAGTCTTCCTATAGATTTTAACTTTTGCGGATGTTATAATTTTGGTACGAATTTGAGCTAGTTAACAATAAATAACGTTGTAGGAGGGACCTATATGGCTCAAGAGGAATCAACTGAAAAATCGCTATATGTTGGTGATATGACTCTCGATTTGAACACCGCGACCCTACGCAAAAACGGGTCGGAGATTCATCTGACCCCGAAGGAAACGAAAGTAATGGCCCTCCTGATGCAAAACGTAGGCAAGGTTGTCAGCCGTAGCAAACTTATGCAGGAAGTCTGGGACACAGAATACCTGGGCGATACCCGCACCCTGGATGTACACATCTGCTGGTTACGCCAAAAAATAGAAGATGATCCCCGCATCCCTGAATACATTTTGACGCGGCGCGGCCAAGGCTACGAGCTACGGGTTTAATCTTACGATTTCGGACCGGATACCGACACAGCGACCTTCATTATGAAGCCATAATACATCTTCATGATAATCCTCAGAAAGCCCCACCCCTGTGGGGTTTTCGCCATGCCTGGTAAACCTTCTTTTTACCTCACCGCTTCTAAATAGCTCCCTCCCTTCAATCATGCTACAATAGACCATCATTATCAAGAGTTCCGCCATTGAGCGACAAACGCATCCTGAGTAGGCGATAGCCGTATCGAAGGGTGACGTTTGGAGCGACTGCACCCCTCGATACGCCCTTATGGGGCTACTCGGGATGCGAACTGCGTAACTCCTGATTATCAGGGTTATGATGGATCATTATGAGCAAACCATTCCAACGATTACTAATCTTCAGCCTCATATTTCTGTTGTTTGGGTGTGATAACGCTTCCGGCCCAGCGGTTACGGCTACGGACCCGCCCACGCCGGCGCAGGCCGCCCAGCCGACGCCGACCCCCGCGCCGGAACCAACCCCGGCCATCATCGCTGACGCGCCGATGATGGCTTACAATGACATCAAAGAAGGGCAATTGACAGACACGACAGATGTCGAGCCGTGGACCTTCGTCGCCCAGGCCGGGGAGTATGTCAATCTGGTGCTTAATAGCCAGTTCGACAGTTATCTGGAGTTGTACGGGCCGGATGGCGACCTCATCGCCAGCGGTGATGATACCGATGCCAGCCTCGATGCCGCCTTGCTGAACGTTCTCATCACCCGCAGCGGTCTCCACACGGCCACCGTGCGGGGCTACAGCGGGGCCACCGGCGAGTATGCGCTGGCCCTGACCGGCGGCCACCCCACAAGCGGCGGCGGAACGCTGGTTGATGAGGAGCAGCGCACAGTCATGCTCTCCACACAGGGAATGAAATGGCTCTTTGATGGAGAGAAGAACACTTATCTGACGGTCAATCTCCACAGCGAGGCGCCGGCGTCGCTCACGCTGTCCCTCTTTGGGCCGGAGGGGACTTTGCTAACGCGAGAGGGAAACCGTCCGGGCGATGCTGCCGAAATCTTCGAGTTCCAACTGCCCGCCGATGGTCTCTACACCGTTCAGGCCCAGACCAACGGCGACAGCGGACTGGCCACGCTGACCCTCGCCAGCCAAAATGCACCCTCCGGGGGCGGCCCCATCACCCTGGGCGAAACACGCACAGGCGATCTACCGCCGGGCCGCGTCCATCGCTGGCAGTTCAGCGGGACAGCGGACCAAATCATCAACCTCAGCCTGGCTTCCTCCGACTTTGATACCTTCCTTGAACTGCGCGACGCGGAGGGGGGGATTTTGGCCGAAAATGATGACAGTCGCGGCGGGACCGACGCCGCCATCGACCAGTTCATCCTGCCCGCCGATGGTAGTTACACTATCGTTACCCGGGGCCTGGCCGAGACGGACGGCGGCACGTATGAATTGACGCTCAAGCCGGTCAAAGTGCCTGCCGGGGGAGGGACGCTTCTCCCAGACAGGCCGACTCAAGCCCGGCTACAACCGGGTCAAGACGACACCTGGGATTTTGAGGCAAATGCCAACAGTTTCGTGACGATCAACATCGAGTCGAGTGTCGTTGATACTTATCTGGAACTGTATGATCCCGATGGAGAATTGTTAACCGAAGATGATGACGGTGGCGGTGATTTGAACGCGGCCATTCTCGACTTTCCGTTGCCCGAAGATGGCCTGTACAAGGCGGTCGTTAGCGCCGCTCAAGAGGGCAGCCAGGCCAGCGGGGTCTATGATGTTACGTTGACCCTGGCCGAAAATCTGGAAACGAGCGGCGTACTGATCTCCGGCGAGCCGCAGAAAAGCACCCTCGAGGCGGATGAGCAGCAATCCTGGACATTTGAGGCGGAGGAGGATTATTTTGTGACGATCAAAATGGCCTCGCCGACGCTGGACACCTATCTGGCCCTTTACAACAGCGAGGGGACGCTCCTGGCCGTCAATGACGATTTTCTGGGCAGACAGGCCATTATCGCCAACTTCATTGTGCCTGAAATGGGCCAATATCGGGTGGTGGCCCGCACTTATTCCGGCGAGGCGGCCGGAGATTATACTATTTATTTAGACGTCACCGAGGAGGCCCTGCCGCTGCGCTCGATACCGGTCACAGCCCCCAAAGAAAACTAGAGAAAACTAGCGAAACAACAAAGGAGATACCGGATGAACAAGGACCTACTAACAGCCTTAGAGGATGAACGACGATACGTGGCCAGGGAACTGCACGATAGCGTAGCCCAGAGTACGCTGCAATTAAGCCTACAAATTAGTATCTGTCGCAAGCTGTTGGAGCGGGGGGAACAAGAGATGTTGACCACCGAACTGGGGCAGCTCGAAGCACGTATCCAACAAGCCTCCACCCAAATTCGAGAGATAATTGCCGATATGCGCCCGCCCAAAGTGCCGGCGGAAGCCACCCTGGATGAGTATCTTCAACAAGCCATCGAGGATCACCGGGAGCGGGGCGGCCCTCCCTTGACATGCCAATTTGAGGTGTCGGAAAAATCGCTCGTTTTGCCGGCGGCCCACCTGTTGACGGTGACCCGTATAGTGCAGGAGTGTCTGCTGAATATCCGCAAGCACGCTCAGGCGAAGCAGGTAGAACTGACCATTGCCAGAGTGGACCACCAGCTTCAGCTCAAGATTGTGGATGATGGCCGGGGCTTTGATCTGGCCGAGGTGGAAGCCCGGCCCACCGACAAGGGCGGGGCGGGCTTGGCCAATCTGCGGGCGCGGGCCGAGGCTCTCGGCGGCGAGGTGGAGATTGTCACCGGCGAGGGGGCCGGGACGATCATCACCCTGGCCTTGCCCCAATAAAAAACGCCTCCCCGTCGTTGGAGAGGCGTTTCTCGATGTTCCATTTGACGATCAAATCTATATTTTAACCCACAAGTAGAGCTTGTGGCCTTCTTCAACCATTTCCGCACGGGCGGCGATAATATCCAATTCGCCGCGCTCTCCCGCTTCGCCGGTCGGAAAATCGAGGCGGGCGGGGCGGCCTTCGTGCCAGGCATCCTGGCAACGTTTCACCAGCTTCGGCCCGTCGAATGTCCGCATTTCACACAGGGCAATATCATTGCTCAAGGCGCTTTCCGAGACGCCAAATGCCCATTCATTCATGACATCTCGAAATTCAGGGGGCGGACCTTCGACAATGGTAATATAGGCTGGACTCTGTTTTTCCATGTTTTATCACCTTTTCAGTTGGAATTGTGAACTTTGTTGCTTACTCTAATGGTATATTCTACACGGCGCTGTGCCCAACGCCAATTCTTAAAACCAATGTCACGGGAGAGGATGGGAGTCGAACCCACCGACGCCTGCTGCTCGCAGCCGTCCACTGATTTTGAAGACCAGGGCCGCCACCGGACGACATCCACTCCCACAATCATTGTAGGCGGTTTTGATATTTTCGCAATTTGACACGCTGGTGGCTTCGTGATATATTCTCCCACGGATATAAAAGCAAAAGCGATGACGGAAACGAGTAAGCAAGCAGCCTGTTTCAGCGAATTTGGGGCGGTGAAAGCCAAATACAGCAACCTTGCCGAACATCCTTCCTGAGCTGCTGACCGAAAGATGCAAGTTTATAGGGTTCTTGGAGTTTGTTGAGTTCATAGAGTTTTTAACTCCATAAACTCATTAAACTCTACAAACTCTATGAACTCAAATTGAGTAGACTCAGCCGAAATCGTCCTCCGTTACCGGGACGCGCTTATTGGTCATTTGTCCATAGTCATTTGTCATTAGCCCTGTACGCCGCAAGACCGCAGCAGAAAAGCCGTATCCCACGTCGCCGGTTACAAATCAGCTTGGAGCATTTGGTTGCGGTCTACTGATACTACCGATCAAAAATCGAACAACTGACAACTGACAAAAAACAACTGACAACTAGCCTGTAAGCCGTGAGTGAGTGGCAACACTAATTTGGGTGGTACCGCGGGAA
>CAZWZZ010000569.1:0-4873 GCA_964638395.1 uncultured Caldilineaceae bacterium | reverse complement strand
TATTCTGAACCATCCCTGCTTGTGAATGTCTTAACAGATTTTTAACAATCATGGCCCGTTTTCCTGAGCAAATTTTGCTATAATTGAGAACAAGGATTACTGTTTCAACCAAGGGAGAGATGACAATGAGCAACACCAAACAGACATCAGATCCGGGTCAAAATTCACCCCCTGCCGAGTTTGACTCGCATCAGATCGAGGATGAATTACACGTTGTCGAGGGGTCGTTGGACCGCATCGAGGGGGAAATCAAAGAGAGCGGCAGCCGGGGCAATGCCCGGTTGGCCTGGCTCCTGTTTATTGCCACCTTTTTAGGGACATCTTTGGGCATTGTGGCCGAGTTGGCCGATGCCAGCGGCTTGATTATTCCGGTTTTGGAGTTGGTCAACCCGGCCCCGGAAATTCGCATCGTCGGCAGCAATACGGTTTTGGCCGATGAGTTGGGGATGGCCGAAGTTTGGAAAGAGGAGTTCCAGGCCAGGGAACAGTGGACCGTCAACGTGCCGCTGGCTGGCGACATCACCCGCACCGTCGGGGTCGGCATCAACCCCATCGGGACGGTCAACGGCATCGAAAATGCCATCGGCGGCAACAAGATTGATGTCCTGACCGCCTCCGAGCCGCTGACCCGGCAGCAGATCGAGCAACTCGAAGGGGCCGGTGTGACCATCCAATGCGCCACGGAAGTGGGCTATGACGTAGTCGCCTTTGTGACTGATTTTAGCAACACCGCCCCCTTGATCTCCAACCAGGATATGTCTAAAATTATGATCGGCGAGACGCTCGATTGGTTTGCCGTGGGGGGCGACCCGCAGCGGATTCGTATTCTGGCCCGTCCCGGCAGCGGGACGACCGAAGTGATCCTCAACAACTACACCGGCTCAACCGAGTGGCAGGATCACTTCATTCCGTGCGGCGAGGAGGGGGGCAACCAGGCCTGTCTGGACCTGACCCTCCGTATCCCCGGCTCGCTCTACTGGGTCAGTTCGGCCTGGATGCGGACCCAGCCGACCCAATATCTGGCCGTTGTGCCCACCAGAGGCCGCTCCGGGTCGGATGAGGCCCCCTCCCCCATCGAGGAAGCGTTCGACCCCAACGCCTACCCCCGCGAATTGATCCGCCCCCTTTATATGTACGTCCTGAGCGGGGGGGCGATGGATGCCGAATCGACCGACGTGGCGAAACGTTTCCTGCGCTACGTCCGTAGCGTCCACGGCCAGGAAACGCTCGAAAATCACTTTTTCTACACCTTTTTTGATCCCCCCGGCGCGCCGGGCGAAATTCCGCTCGATCTGCCCGCGCCGTTTGATGAACCTAATGCCGATGGGCTACGCCCAGATTGTTTGGAGTGAGAAGAATGAAACGAAAAATTTTTACCAGCTTATGGGTCCTGCTGTTGGGACTGTCCCTCTTTGCCTGTGGGGGGACCGCCGACCAACCGACCGGGGCCGAGAACAGCGCCCCGCCGGCTGACCGG
Source organism: uncultured Caldilineaceae bacterium (assembly GCA_964638395.1). GTDB lineage: Bacteria > Chloroflexota > Anaerolineae > 4572-78 > J111 > CAZWZZ01. Next base: position 3,396 of record CAZWZZ010000569.1, on the reverse strand, counting down.
CCGCTTGTGGTGGCTGTCAATGCCCAATATCCGCCGTTTGAGTTTCTGGATAGTGAAGGCCGGGTGACCGGGTTTGATGAGGAGTTGATGACGGCCATTGCCGCCGAGGCGGGCTTGACCATTGAAATCGAGAATGTGTTGTGGGGGCCGATGTTCAACGCCATGAACAGTGGCCAATTCAATAATTTCGATCTGATTATCTCGGCCATCACCATTACCGAGGAGCGGCAGGAGGTCGTCAATTTCAGCGACCCCTATTTTGAAACCGGCCTGGTCATCGTCACCGAAACCGGTAGCGATATTAGCAGCCCGGATGATCTGTTTGACCGGTTGGTCGGCCTCCAGGTTGATACGGTCGCTGAGACGTGGGTGGGGGCCAACACCGAAGCGGATGTGGTCACCTATGCCGAAGTCGAGGAAGCCTTCGAGGCTCTGGCGCAGGGTGAGATCGAAGCCGTGGTCAACGATCTGCCAAACTCCCAATACCTTCTCCAGCAGCAGTACAGTTCGGACTTAACCATTGTCGGCGACCCCTTGACCAGCGCCCAGTATGGCATCGTCGTTCCGAAAGATAGGCCCGAGCTGTTGGCTCAAATCAATGAGGGCCTGGCGGCGGTTCGAGAGTCAGGCACTTACGACCGGATTTATGATACATGGTTCGGTGCCATCGATGATACGCCCGAACCGGTCGCCGACACCGCTGAGACCGCGGCGGAAGAACCGACCTCTGAGGAGTCAGCGGCGGAACCGGCTGCTGAAACCACCGAGGCCTCCGCAGAGGAACCAACCGCCGAGAGTGGGGCGGAGTCCCCGGAGAGTCTTACGGCGCTACCGCCGGCCGAATTGTCCCCCGTTTCCTGCGAGATAAGCAGCCTCAATTCCGGTCTGGCCGGACAGCCCCATCAAGTTGAGGAGGGGGAATGGCTCTCGTTGATCGCCGAGCGGGAGTATGGCAACCCTTTGGATTACCGGGCCATTGTTGACTTCACCAACCAGGCTTGTGATAGTAACCCCGTTTATAACTGTCTCGATAACCCCGATACGGTCGAAGTGGGCCAGGTCGTCTACCTGCCCACGCCGGAGGAAGTGACTGCCTATTGGCAGCAGCAACTCAGCAGCCTGCCGCTGCTCGATCAACCGCTCGACGGGGAGATCAGCGTGACCGGCAGCTCGACGGTTTTTCTGCTGACCGATCATATGGCGGCCTGTTTTGAGCAGGGCAGTAATTTTGCCGCCGGCGGGAGTTACGCCGGGGAGGTGACGGTCGAAAGCACCGGCACGGGAGAAGGCTTCGATCAATTCTGTGTCGAAGCTGGCCCCGACATCGTCGATGCCAGCCGCCCCATTAGCGCCGCTGAGCGCGAAGCGTGTCAGGCCGTGGGCCGCCCGCCGCTCGAATTTCAAATCGGGACGGATGCTATCGCCATTGTGATCAACGGCGAGAACGGGGCGGTCAGCGACTTAACCACCGCCGAGCTGGAGCAAGCCTTGACCACCGCCGCCACCTGGTCGGAGATTCGCCCCGATTGGCCGGAGGAGCCGATCAATCGCTACTACCCGACCGCCGAGAGCGGCACGTTGGAGGTGCTGGCCGCCACGCTCGGTCTCAACGAGGCGGCCCTGTTGAACGCGCCCAATCTTCTGGCCCAAAGCGAGGATGATTTGGCCCTGGCCGGGGCGGTCCAGAATGATCCGTGGGGCCTGAGCTTCTTTGGCTATGCTTATTACGCCCGCACCATCCCCGACGGCAGCCTGAATGCGGTCTCGGTCGATGGCATCGTCCCCCGCCCGGAGACAGTCGATGCCGGAACCTATCCGCTGCTCCGACCGCTCTTCATCTACACTACCGCCGAGATTATGGCCGAAAAGCCCCAGGTGGCCGCCTTCATCAACTTCTATCTGCAATACGTCAAAGATTACATCACCCCCGTCGGCTACTTCCTGCCGGATGAAGCCGCGTTTCAGGAGGCGGTGCAGACCTTTAAGTAGGTTTAAGGCGAAACCTGGCCAACCGTTCCTCATCCAGCGTGATCCCGGCCAGGGAGTCTAGCTCCAGATAGCCTTCATTCAATGACAGGGGGTGGGTGACGAGTTCATCGGCCAGCTTGAGGAAAAAGCTCAACTCGGAGGGGTGATCGACCCCCGCCAGCCCGGCGAAAATCGCCGCCCGGATGGTGCCCAGCGTCGCGCTGGCCTGGGAGCCGATCATCACCCCCTTGCCCCGCTGCCGGGCCGCCTCGAGCATCTGCCGGGAGGTGGTGTAGCCGGTGCGGGCCGTTTTAATATTGAGGATGTCGAAGGTGTCGAAGCGTAGCTCCCGTTGGAAATCGCGCCAGGTGAAGGTACTATCATCGGCGATGATCGGCAGCGCCTCGGCCTGGCGTAGGGCGGCCCGCTCCCGGAGCAACTCCACCGGCAGCGGCTCCTCGACGTACAACACGCCCAGGTCGGCCAGCCGCCGGAGTTGGCGCTCAGCCTGATCGGGCTGCAAGCCTTCGTTGGCGTCGGCGTAGAGGGTCAGGCCGCTGCCGGCAAACTCGGCCTGTAGCTTCCGGATCAGGGCTACATCCCCCTCAAAATCCCGCCCCACTTTGACCTTCAGCACCCGCACGCCCTGGTCATAGACCGCTTTGGCCTCGGCCAGCATCGCCGCGTGGTCGGCCATGCCCAAAATGTAGGAAACCTTGATCCGGCGTTGGGGGGGATCGAGGTAGTCGAGCAGGCTTTGGCCCCGCGTGGCGGCGATGGCCTCGTGCAGGGCGATGTCGATAGCTCCTTTGGCGGTGTGGTTGTTGGCGATGGCCTGCATGGCCTGGTTGATGGCGGCGGTCTCTTTATCTTCATCTTCATCGTCAACGGCCATCCCGACCAGCCGGGGGGCGAGCTGCTGCTCGATGATAGCCTCAATGGAGGCGGCCGTCTCGCCGTAGATCGTGGGTCGGGGCGTGGCCTCGCCCCAGCCGGTATGGCCGGTGTCGGTCACCACCCGCACCAGGACGTGTTCCAACTCGGCCAGATGACCGGCCTGGCCCCAGCGCAGGGCGCTTTTCAGCGGCAGACGGAAGGGAATCGTGTGGATTTCAGCGATGGTGGGCATAGGCAGGTCCTTTCGATTGAGGCAATTGATTAGGCAGTTCCAAGATTTAAATGATCCCAAAGTTGGATGATAAGTCAGTGGTCAGTTGTCCTTTGTCCTTTGCAACTGACCACTGACAACTGACAACTGACCCAAAGCTCCGATTTTTGGGATCATTATTTTTCTGGAACTCCCTTACACGTTCAACAGTTCGACCACCTGGGTTAATAGATAGCCATATAGAAAGATGCCGCTCAGAAGAAGCAGGCCGCTGCTGAGGCCCAGATGCCACCAATCGGGGCGCGGTTTGGTGTCCGTCC
>CAZWZZ010000568.1:0-4892 GCA_964638395.1 uncultured Caldilineaceae bacterium | reverse complement strand
TTGCAGCATACCATAAGGATGGCGCGTCAGATGGAGATAGAGCGGGGCCTCGAAGAGGGTCTCTGCCCGGCGTAGCGTATCAGGGGTAAGGGTATAATGGGGGGTTAGCTCGACCAGACGGCGCTGACCGAGCCAGGCTTGCAGTTGCCGATACAGGTGGGCCGTGGTCATGTTTTGAGCAACGAACGTTTCCAGCATCGCTTCGGCCTGATCGAACGAGATTGCTCGCATCGTAGCGATGGCCTGGGCTAAACCGTTTTGCCAGGTTTTATGGGCGTTAGCCAGAGCCGTTTCTCTTTCCGAGAGGGTCTTGGCCGACAGCAGGTGTAGTTCGTGGGCGACAAAAAGCTGCGGATGATCGGCCAATAGTTTGGTCAGACACTCGGCACCGGCGCAAGGTGGGGCGAGAATGAGAATCGGAGGTTGGGATGTGGTTGTCGTTGGCATAGGATATTCGTTCTCGGTGTCTAAATCTGTCTGCAAGCGTATAAAACAAAAAGCCTCCCCTGTTTGCTGTTGTGAAATATGGCGGCAACACGGGACGCAGAGGGTGAGAAGGCCGGGTGGGAGCCATCAAATTGGATACAGGCTTGAGATGCGGACTCGGCAGGTTGTTAAATCGAACACAATCGGGTTACTTATATAGCATTATAGAGGGAGGGCGATGGGGGAGTAAGAGGGCAAAAGTCCTAATCCGACTTAAAAAATAAGCCCTTCGGCTCAATGGCCGAAGGGCTTATCGGTTTACAAAAAATGATGGTTTTTTCATGGCATTAATTTTGCAGCAGCGGCTTCATCAACGAACCAATGCAGCGTGCCGTCCTCCGGCTGCACCCGACCGGCGGGCAGCGATTCATCCTCCGGCTCCCATATCCGCCGCAGCGCGTCGGCCTTGCCCGCTCCGGTGGTGATGAAAGCCACGTTGGCCGCCTGATTGATAACCGGCAGAGTCAGCGTGATGCGCTCCGGCGGTGGCTTGGGCGAGTCGAAGATGGGGGCCACCCAGCGGCTCGTCTCGTTGAGCAGGGGATGGCCGGGAAATAGGGAGGCGGTGTGCCCATCTTCGCCCATGCCCAGCAGGATCAGGTCGAAGCGAGGCCAACCGTCGGGCGTCGTCGGCAGAACGGCGGCGATATTGGCCTGATAGGCATGGGCCGCCGCGTCCGGGTCGAGCGAGGCATCCGGGGTGTAAATCTGGTTATCGGGAATGGCAATCCGGTCGAAGAAATGACGCTTGGCTCCCAGATAGTTGCTCTGTTCGTGGTCGAGGGGCACGCACCGCTCATCGGCCCAAAAAACGTGCCAGGCTGTCCAGTCGATGCGGCTCCGCTGCGGCTCCGTGGCCAGCCCCGCGCCCAATACTTTGGGCATCGACCCGCCGGAGATGGCCACGGTAAAGCGACCTCGGGCGGCAAGAGCCTGGGCCGACAGGTCGGCCACGATAACAGCCACCTGCTCGGCCAGAACGCCGGGCGTGGGCAGGATGTGTCGTCGAGGCGCTGTCACGAGGCGGCTTCCTTGTTCCGGCTACAGCCGTACAGCCAGCGCCGGCCATCCGCCTTGATAAACTCTTCAGCCTTGCCCGGTCCCCAGGTGTTCGATTCATAGAAGGCCAGCACCGGCGCATGCTCGCTATCCCAGCCCTCCAAAATCGGATCGACCAGGCTCCAGGCCAGCTCGATTTCATCGCTGCGGGTGAAGAGGGCGGCGTCGCCGTGCAGGGCGTCCAAAATCAACCGCTCGTAAGCATCGGGCAGGGTGTTGTTGCCGAAATATTGCTGATACAAAAAGGTCATATCAACCGACTCCGTCCGCATCCCGGCCCCCGGAATCTTGGTCTCGAAGCGAAGATTGATCCCCTCATTCGGCTGCAAACAGAGGCCCAGCACGTTGGGCGTCATCTCCTCACCCTCCGGCAGAGGAAACATCAGGTGGGGCACGTGCCGAAATTGGACCGAGATTTCGGTTACCTTATCGGCCAGGGCCTTGCCGGAGCGAATATAAAAGGGCACGTTACGCCAGCGCCAGTTGTCGATGAAGAGCTTGAGGATGGCAAAGGTGGGTGTATCGGTTCCTTTGGCCACATCCGGCTCATCCCGGTAGGAGCGGTATTGCCCCCGCACCGTCACCTCGCCCACATCCTCCGGTTTGATGGGACGCACCGCTTTCAACACCTTGACCTTCTCATCCCGCAGCGAGGCGGCGTTGAAGTCGGCAGGGGCCTCCATCGCCGTCAGGGTCAACAGTTGCAGCAGATGGTTCTGGAACATATCCCGCATAATACCGGCGGTGTCGTAATAGCCGGCCCGGCTGCCCAGACCGACCTCCTCCGAGACGGTGATCTGGACGTGGTCGATGTAGTTGCGGTTCCAGAGCGGCTCGAAAATGGCGTTGGCAAAGCGGAAAACGAGCAGGTTCTGCACCGTCTCTTTGCCCAGATAATGGTCGATACGGTAAATCTGGCTTTCCGCAAAAACATTGTGGACCTGGTCGTTCAATTCGTGGGCCGAGGGCAGGTCGTGGCCGAAAGGTTTTTCGATGATGATCCGCCGCCAATGGCCGTCACGCTGCGTGGCCAACTCTGCCTGTCCCAACTGTTCGACGATGATTGGATACAGGACCGGCGGGGTGGAGAGGTAAAACAAAACATTGCAGGCTCCGCCTACCTTCTCGTCGATCTCTCCCAGCAGATTACCCAGCGTACTGTAGGTTTGGGCATCGTCATACCCGCCGCGATGGTAAAAAAGTCTCTCGGCGAAGGCATCCCACTTTTTACATTCATCCGGCTTCATGCGGGCGTGACGTTCGATACCCTCCCGCGCTTTTTGGCGAAACGCCTCGTTGCTTAACTCGCTGCGGGCCACGCCGACAACGCTAAACTCCTCCGGCAGCAACTCTTCGCAAGCCAGGCTGAAGAGGGCGGGCAGCAGCTTCCGCTCGGTCAGGTCGCCGGACGCGCCGAAGATGACGACGACGCAGGGATCGGGCACTTGGCGAATACCATTGTTGGTGAACATCGGCTACCCTCCCATCCAATCGGCGTGGAACGTGCCCTCTTTATCAACCCGCTCGAAGGTGTGCGCCCCGAAGTAATCCCGCTGGGCCTGGATCAGGTTGGCCGGGAGCCGCTCGGCCCGGTAGGCATCGAAATAGGCCAGCGAGGCGCTCATAGCCGGGACGGGCACGCCCAACTCGATGGCCGTCTTGACGGCGAAGCGCCAGGCCGCCTGGCGGCTCTGCACCGCTTTTTTGAACTCATCATCGACCAGCAGATTGGCCAGAACATCGTTGCGGCGGTAGGCGTTGGTGATGTCATCCAGCAGTTCGGCCCGGATGATGCAGCCCGCCCGCCAGATGCGAGCAATCTCACCCAGGTCGAGGTTGTACGCATACTCCGCCGAGGCCAGCCGCAGCAGGGCCATCCCCTGGGCGTAGGAGCAGATTTTGGAGGCGTACAGGGCATCTTTGACGGCGTCGATCAACTGCTGCCGGTCGCCGTCGTAGCTCGCCTCCGGCCCGGACAGTATTTTGGAGGCCGCTACTCGTTCCGCTTTCAGGGCGGAGGTGAAGCGGCCATCAACGGCGGCGGTAATCGTCGGGATGGGCGCACCGATGTCGAGGGCGTTCTGGCTGGTCCATTTGCCGGTTCCTTTTTGCTTGGCTTTGTCCAGAATGACGTCAACAAGCGGTTGGCCGGTGTCCTCATCCATTTTGGTGAAGATGTCGGCGGTGATTTCGATGAGAAAGGAAGAAAGTTCACCCTCATTCCAGGCGCTAAAAATCTGGTGGAACTCCTCGGCGCTGGGGTCGAGGGCGGTCTTGAGCAGGGCGTAACTTTCGGCGATGAGCTGCATATCGCCATACTCGATGCCGTTGTGAACCATTTTGACGTAGTGGCCCGCGCCGCGAGGCCCGATGTAGGTCACGCAGGGGGCACCGTCGGCGGGGGCTTTGGCCGAAATGGCCGTGACCAGCGGCTCGATGATGCCGTAAGCCTCATCCGTGCCGCCGGGCATCAGGCTGGGACCGTGCCGCGCCCCCTCCTCGCCGCCGGAGACGCCCATGCCGATGAAGCGGAAGCCGTCCGCTTCAAAATCTTTGGCCCGCCGCTCCGTGTCCGGGAAGTAGGAGTTGCCGCCGTCGATGATGATGTCCCCCTCATCGAGCAGCGGTCGCAGTTGGTCGATGACGGCATCGACCGGGCCGCCGGCCTTGACCATCAACTGAATAGTCCGGGGTCGCTCCAGGCTCTCTACGAAATCCTCCAGGCTGTAGGTGGCAGTGATATTTTTCTCCCCCGCTTCACCGGCCATAAAATCCTCCGTTTTAGAGGATGTCCGGTTGTAGACCGAGACGCTAAAGCCGTGGTCGGCGGCGTTCAGCACCAGGTTTTGGCCCATCACGGCCAGACCGATGAGGCCAAATTGATTTTTTGACATCGTGCGTCCTTTCTAAACTATCAGTAGACCGCAGCATCCTGATTAGACCGAGGAACAAGGTCGTATCGAAGCCGTGTCCTGCGACCGTAGGAAGTGTCGAAGGGGGGGCGATTACGGTCTACTGATTATTGGTGAAGGCTTTTTCAACCTCTTGTTGACCCAATTTGAAATAATCCTTTTGCGCCGTCATATCCTTCAAAGAAATGGTCATACTTTCCAGATTGTGCGGCTTTAGAATGTGCAGAGGTTTGTAATAGTAAGTCTTGCCGCCGATTTCCATCGAGGTCTGACCCGTAGATTGGAGAAAGTCGTTGATGAGGAGCGCCTGGGAGAGGATGGCCCGGTTGGGCAAGCCCCACTGCAGGTCATTGACCAGCATATTCATTTCGATGCTATTGACGGCCAGCAGCAAAGGATTTTGGCCATAAATGTTGTCCAGTTCCGCGTGATAAT
>CAZWZZ010000567.1:752-4898 GCA_964638395.1 uncultured Caldilineaceae bacterium | reverse complement strand
AAATCTTGCTAAAGAAGAAGCCACTGGGATCGGTGTAGGAGAGCGGATTGTTGAGAACGTAGGTGTAGCGGTTCAGGCTTTGAGTGTTTTCCGGGGCCTGGATGAAGGGGTCGGCGCTGAGGAAGCGACCGATTTCGGGATCGTAGACGCGGCCATTCATATGGATCAGGCCGACCTCATCCAACTGCTCGTGGCCGGTAAAGCCGCGATTGATGCTGCTTTCGGGCAGCTCCGGCGTATCTTGCCAATTCGGCAGGCGACGCTTACCCCAGGCATCGAAACTGAGACGCTCGACCACGGTGCCGGCTTCGTCGGTGATCGTGTCAATCGAGCCAAGATGATCTTTGTGCAGATAGCGCGTTTGCTCCAGACCATCGCTTTGGATGGTGTGGATAGCGACGACGCCCTCACTCCCGGCGATGTAATGCTTGGCCTTGCTCAAGCCGCCGCTCTCTTCCAGTTCAAACCGCCCGCCGATGTAGAGGGTTGTCGTCACCTGGTCCCCGGCAAAGACCTCCTTTTTGTAGCGGCTGCGGTCGGGGCCGTAAGAGAGGTAGATGCTGTTCTCGCCCCGGCTCAGATAGTCCGGTTTGTTGTAGGAGGTGTACTCAACACTGCCCTCGTTGCTGCCGGTGCGGTTGCCGTTGGCGTCGTAGCCGTAGCTGTTGCTCTTTTCCCCGGCGATGGCGGTCACCGCGTGGGGTCCGGCTCCATTCTGGCCGTAGCTGTAGCTGCCCACGTCAGAGCGATAGGTGATGTTGCCCAGCTTGTCATACTCGACCGTCTTGGGCGTCTGGCCGCTGACCGTAGCCGCCGTCAGGCGGTTGAGGCCGTCATATTGGAAAGTCTCGCTCAGGGTTTGACGCTGATCGGTGCGCCGGATCAGGTTGCCGACCGGGTCGAATTCATAGGTCAAATCCTGGATCACCGCGCCGTTGTGGGTGCTGTGGATGGCCTGCAAGCGACCGGTCTCCGCTTCGTAGCTGCGCTGGGTGGTGACGCCGTTGCCCACGGTCTGGCTCTCCAGTTGGCCGCGAGCATTGAGCGTCTCGGCTTGCCAAAAGAGCGTCTGGTCAGCCGGGTTGCAGACGCCGGTCAGATAGCCGTGGGGGTTGTAGTGATGCCGGACGGTCAAGCCAGTGGGATATTGGATCGTCTCGACCCGGCTGAACGGGTCGTAGGTGGTTTTGGTTTTGTATTCTTGCCCATCGATGGTGACCTTGTCCGTCACCGGGCGTAAAAATTGGTCGTAGACCACCTTCTCTTCATAGCCATCCGGCCCGCTGACCTTAATCAACCGGCCGATGACCGGGTCATCATAGTGCCAAACGCTGGTCCCTTCCGGTTCAGTTCGTCCGGCCAAGCGCCCCAATTCGTCGTAGAACAGCCGGGTTTCCTGCCCTTTGGCATCCTTCTGCCAGACCAACTCATCAAAGGCGTTGTAGCGGTACTCGGTCAGGCCGGTGTCGGGGTCGGTCATGGCAATCTTGCGTCCGCGCCGGTCATATTGCATCGTGGTTCGGTTGCCGGCCGGATCGATCATCTCGATGAGGTTGCCAACGCTGTCATAGCCATAGGTGATGGCCTCGCCGTGGTTGTCGGTGCTGCGGATCAGCCAGCCCCGCTCGTTGAGGGTCCGGGTTTCGGTTTGAGTGAGGGCGTTGGTCACCGAGGTGGTCAAACCCTGATAGGCGGTAGAGACCTGACTGCCATCGGGTAAGGTTTGGGTCAGAGGGCGACCGGTGTCATCATAGGTGTAGCTCGTCCAGAGCGGCGTGTCTCCGGCAAAGTAGGGGTCCGAGACCCGCTTCGTTTGGCCCCGCTCATCATACTCGGTCTCGACATAGATAGGGCGACCATCAAAGCCAACGCTTTCCTGCCGAAGCGGGCGATCCAGGATGTCGTAATACTCAAAGCTGGCCGGGCTGCCTGAACGCTGCACGCGCCGGTAGTAATAGGCTTCGGTGGGGCAAGCGCCGGAGTCACAGCGGCGGAAGGCTTGGCTGGTTTGGGTACCATCGGCCCGCGTTTCCAAGACCTGACGACCGAAATCATCATAGTCCCAGGTCGTCGCCAGGCCGTTGGGACCGGTCAGGCGGGTCACCTTGCCGAAGCGGGGATCATAGTCGCGGGTTTCCGCATGGCCCAAGGCGTTGACGCTGCGGATGATGAAGCGCCCTTTGGGGTCATACTCGCTCTCGTGAGTCCGACTCAGGTTAGAGCCGCTTTCAACGGAGCGGATAATGTTGCCGTAGAGATCATACTCATACGTTTTGGCCAGGGTCAGGTCGGCCTCATCCGGTTCCGTGATCTCAGTCACCAGCAGCCCATCCTCGTCGTAGGCAAAACGACTGGAGCGGGTCTGGGCGGGCTGGTTCGGGGCGACGGCGGTCACTTGGGCGTCGGTCAGCCGGCCCAGATGCCATTTGAGCAGGTTGTTGGTATAGCTGTTGAGTGTGGTTTCGGTATGCCCCCCGCCGTAATCGACCACGATCTGGGTCGGGTTGCCGTAATCATCATAGCTGTAGTTGGTGGTCCGGGTCGTGACCCAACTGCCGTCCAGCTCATAGGTGCTGACGATGCTGCGGGCGATGTAGGGGAAGTAGGTGATCCCGGCGCTGTTCGAGGCGGTCAAGGTCTGTAGTTCAGGGGCGCTGGAGGCGGTCATCAACCGAGCCAGCCCCGGCGTCCGATCATCGGCGCTGGCCGCGCTCAGGGTCGAACCGGCCGGGGGCGTCTGGAATTGAGAGACGGCCCACTCATTGTCGGTGCGGCTGATGAGCGTGCCATTGCTCAGATGCTGTTCGACCCTGGCCACCATACTCTTGAAGGGGTGATCCTGGCGGTAGGTGGTGGTCGTCGTCAGGCCGGTCTGCTCATCGGTGACCGCGATCTGGCGGAAGCCGGAGAAGCCGCGCCCTTGCAGATGGACTTTCAGCCCGGTGTAGTGATAGCCGGCGCGGGCCACCCCGCCCAGCCCGTTGCTGCTCTCGTGGGCCGCCACGACGTAGAGGGAGGATTGCAGATCCAGCTGGGGATAAACGGCGTCGGTATCCTTGGTGTAGATGGTGGAGGCGGTCAGCGGTTGGTACTCGATCTGAATATCCGCCCCGTGGCCGGTGGTGATGCCGGTCAGCAGGTCAGGCATCGGCCCGGCGCTGCGCAGCACCACCCACTCCCCCGTCTCGCTCGGCCCAAAGAGGAAATCGGTCAGGCTATCGCCATTGACATCCAGCGGCCAGATGCGCCGGGCCGACTCATTCCAATTCCCAAAGGCATCGGTCGCCCAGCCCTTCTCCACGACAAAGCTGGTGCCGGTACTTTTGAGAACCGACCATTTACCGGTTTCGCCCGGTCCAAGAACCAGGTCCATCATGCGGTCGCCGTTGACATCCATTGGCCGGATCAATTCAGGCGTGTTGCGCCACTGGGCAAAGACATCCCGCGCCCAGCCCTTCTCGACGATGAAGCTCGTCCCGGTACTTTTGAGGACCGACCATTTGCCGTTCGAGGCCGGACCAATAACCAGGTCCATCAACCCATCGCCATTGACATCCATCGGACGAATCAAAGCCGGGGTGTTGCGCCAGTCGGTGAAGACATCTCGCGCCCACCCTTTTTCGATCTCGAAACTGGTGCCGGTGTTCTTCAAGACCGACCATTTGCCATTCGAGGCCGGGCCAAAAACGAAATCCATCAGCCCATCACCGTTGACATCCATTGGCCGGATCAGTTCGGGGGTGTTGCGCCACTCGGTAAAGGCATCTCTAACCCAGCCCTTCTCGGCGACAAAGCTGGTGCCGGTACTCTTGAGGACCGACCACTTGCCATTCTCAGCCGGGCCAAAGACCAGGTCCATCAAGCCATCCCCGTTGGCATCCATCGGCCAGATTAGCTCCGGGGTGTGACGCCACTCGGCGAAAACATCTCTGGCCCAGCCCTTCTCGACGACGAAATCGGTGCCGGTGCTTTTGAGAACCGACCATTTACCGTTCTCAGCCGGGCCGAAGACCAGGTCCGTCAAGCCATCGCCATTAACATCCATTGGGCGGATCAGTTCGGGCGTGTGACGCCACTCGGTGAAGGCATCCCTGGCCCAGCCCTTCTCGACGACGAAATCGGTGCCGGTGCTTTTGAGAACCGACC
>CAZWZZ010000567.1:0-652 GCA_964638395.1 uncultured Caldilineaceae bacterium | reverse complement strand
ATTTGCCGTTCGAGGCCGGGCCAAAGACCAAATCCATTAGCCCGTCGCCGTTGACATCCATAACCCGGATCAGTTCGGGGGTATTGTGCCAACCCCCAAAGGCATCGACCTCAAAATCATCCTGCACCTCAAAGGCGTTGACCCCCTCCTGCCAGGCGAAGGTGGTCGGGGCAAAACAGCCTCCCAGACCGTTACACTCGGTGATGCTCGCCAGCCGGGAGCGTCCCGTGGCCCCACTCTGGTCATAAGCCAGGCGGTAATCACGCACCAATTCATTCTCGGCATAGGTTTGGATCGCTGTCAGCCGTTGGTTGTGGCTGACCGAGGCCCCGCCCACATAGCCCACGTTTTGATCGGGGCGCTCTTCATAGACAAAACGAACCGAGTTGTAGGGGGTCAGACCGGCCTCGGCATTGCCGGTGTAGTCGAGGCGCAGGGGATAATGTTCGCCGGTGGCGGTATCCTCGCTGTAGGAGACGGTCAGGTAGTTGCCTTTGGTATCCGAGATTTTGTTGACCGCCCAGGCCAAGACCGCCGCTTGCCCCGACGCTTCCAGCCGCGAGTCCTCGGTAAAGCCGTACTCCATCGTCAGACCGGCTTTGGTCTGCACCTGAAAACGCTCCGGGCCGCTGCCGGCAGCGCCGTAGGAAAC
>CAZWZZ010000566.1:0-4898 GCA_964638395.1 uncultured Caldilineaceae bacterium | reverse complement strand
CGAACAACAATATCGGCTTTCGCTGCGCCCGCTAGTCCTATCTCCGAGTCCTGGCCGGCATGTCGTTTGCTGTCGCGCCGTCAGGCGTCAAGGTGAGCGGCCGGAGCCAAAAAATGGAGAACTTTCCGCCCATTTTCCCGGTCAGGGGTAACCCTGGCCAAAGATACCCCATCCCCGCTCCGGCCGGTAGGCTGGTTCCGAACGTCGGGGCGGGGTCTGTTGAAGAAGATGGGATGCCAACCTGCCACGCTTCCTCCTTTCCAGCCTGCCCCATGCTTTGGTATTTGCGCCTCGGCTGTGCTACAATCAGCAGCAGGAGAAACATTACCGGAGGTTAGCCCATGAAGACGTGGAATTTAAGCGATGCCCAAAGCCATCTCGCCGAACTGGTCGAGTCATCATCAGTAGAGCCGCAGATCATTGCTGACGACGGCCAGCCGGTCGCGGCCTTGATCGACATCCGGTTATTGAACGAATGGCTGGCCTTTCGGCAGCGTCCCACCATCGCCGATTTGCTGGCCGAGTTAGCCGACATTCAGACCGAGTCCCCGCTTGATTTCGAGGCTCCCGCCCGTATTGATCGCCCGAACCCCCTCATTGAGGAATGGGAATGACCTATCTGTGTGAGATTAACTTTTGCTCTGTGACTATGGGAGTCACACAATGAAACACCCCTTCCGTGACCTGGGCCTGATTGATTCTGGGGCTGGCTGCTTTTTGGGCGGTCAGTGGTTATGTGGTGGGGTTGTCTATCGAACTTTTTCTGGGGCTACTCGGCTTGACCCCACCGACCTTGACAATCATCCTGGCCTCGGTCAATGTCATCATCGGGATGTTGCTCTTCAAAGGCATCACCCACGATCCCACCGCCGAGCGGATTTTTTTTGAGGGGCCTGAACCTGAAGGGGAGGGTGATCTTCGCATTGGCTGTCTATGGGGACTGCCGCTAACGCTTCTTTTGATCGGCTTGCAACTGTTCGTTGTCACTATCCTGCTGCGAGTATTCTTCAAATAGAAGACGTAAGGCGACTCGGACATCTCTATAAGCTGTTCCGCTATAAAGGATAAATAGGCTGGCGATCACCAAAAAAGCCAGATACCACAGCGGGAATTGAAGCAATTCATCCCGTCCGGGTGATATTTCAGCGGTTGAGGTCGAGAGAACCCATAGCGCGTATGAGAAAAATCCCAACATATGAAAAAAAATCCCCAACAGCAACGTCGTTACCCCAGGCAAAAGTAGCACAAATAAACGCTCTCGCCGGCTCAATTTGGCCGGGAATTGCACACGCCGGTCTCCCCATTGGTAATGACAAGATTTACCGATCAGCCGGAAGGCCAAGACGTGCAGCAACTCGTGGGGAATAAGATAGTACCCGCCGAGTTTATGAAAGAAGGTTGGTTTGGTCGTTTGGCTCGTCATCGACAGAATCATAACATACTCTTTTTGCTTGAGCAAGCGTTTTGCCCGTACCCCAGACGGGCCGGGAGGCGTTTTGCTCTAGCGCAGGCCGCTGTCGCCGGGCGGGGGCAGGGAAAAACACACCCTTGACAAAAACACTGATGAGTGTTACTATAGAAGCTGAAAGACAATCAAGACAGACCATCGCCCTTCCGCCGTGAGGAAGGGTGGCCCGCTCGCCGGAGCGGGCGCTGTAGCCAGGATAAGGCCGGACGCTGATGTGCCGTTGTTGTTGCCGATACGCCCCGCGCTATGCCCCCACCGCTGTCTGTCCCTGCCGGGTCAGGCCGGTTGTTTTGCTGTCTGCCTCCCGTTGTCGAAAAGTTGTAGAAAGTTTTAGAATTGTAGAACCCCCCCTTTTTTGGAGCAACCCCCCGCTGGCCCAAAGTCTTGGAATTGTAAAGGCCCCCCTTTTTTGGCGCACGCTCCATCATTCAGCAGGATGCCAACTCCATCGCTATGACGCAGTTCGATCTCAGGCTTGTCGTGTTTAAAGATAGATCGAATAGAATAGTCTATTTTAAAAAACAGAAGAATTTTTTGCTTTAAAGCGTTTATAGCTCAGGTAGAAGCACCACCGCAGCGGTGAAGGCTGAAAAAGGACCCCTTCTAAAACTCTAAAACTTTCTAAAACTTTTTGGCTGTAGGGACAGACAGCAGGAGGAAGCGGCGAAAAGGGACCCCCTCTAGGTCTCTGAAACTTTCTAGGACTTTTGATCGGCGAGCGAAAAAGGACCCCTTCCAAAACTCCAAGACCTTCCAAGACTTTTTTTAAGACTTCCGAAGTCTGAACCGTCGCCTGAAACCCGCGGGCGGTGGGTCGTGGCTCAAGGGCAGCCTCGCCGGGGGAATGTTCCACTCATTTGATGCTTCCTGGATAGGACAGTATAATCACGACAGTTATGGATATTCAAGCAATCAAAACCAAGGTCAGGCAGCTAGAGTTTGTCTTTAGCCTCCACGCTGAAGAAGCCCGCATGGATGACAATTTGACGGCGCAAGAGGTTATCGACGCCATTTTGAATGATAAAATTGATGAGTGAAAAGATTTGCAGTTTTTGTGGACATTCCGAATATACAACAAAACAGGTTGAATACGTCTATCGTTATGGCGGACACTATATGGTGTTTCAAGAGGTACCGGCCGAGGTCTGTCTGCATTGTGGTATGCGCTACTTCGCGGCTAAAACTATCTTGACCATTGAGAAGCGATTTTTTGAGATTTACCACCAACAGCAGCAACCGGCCCGAACTATGACGGTTCCGGTTGAGGCGTTCATCGAGGCAGCGCCGCCCACATAGGCAGGGCGGAGGAAGGTGGAAGATTGGAAGGGTGGAAGATTGGGTGATGCCAACCTGCCACGCTTCCAGCCTCCCACCCTGCCCCATGCTTTGGTATTTGCTCCCCGGCTGTGCTACAATCAGCAGCAGGATGAAAGGAAATCAATGATGCCAACGACACTCGACGCGATGCTTGTCAAAACACCCGATGTCTGCGGGGGACGATTACGAATTGATGGGACCCGGATCACGGTGCATCGACTGGCGACGCTCTACAAACAAGGCCAGACGGCGGAGGATATTGCCCAAACCTACCCCCATCTATCCTATGGCCAAATCAATGTGGCCCTGGCCTATTACCACGAACACCAGGCCCAAATCGAGGCCGAGTTGGCCGAGATGGATGCTGAGTATGATCGCCTCAAAAGCCAACATTAGTCGTGGATAGGGTCACGGCACAAATTTAGCAACAATTGAGAAATGTTTGAAACACAAGCGGAGAAACTATGACGAAAAAGAACTTAAAATATCAAACTTTCACGATTTTGATTGAGCAGGATGAAGACGGCTACTACGTGGCCACCGTCCCGACCTTAAAAAGTTGCTACACCCAAGCCCAGACGTTGGAGGAACTGTACCCCCGGATTAAAGAAGTGATCGAACTATGCCTTGAAGAAGAGGTGATAACGCCGATGAAGTTTGTGGGGGTTCAACAACTGGAGATGCCAATTCCCTGATGGCCAGAATGTCCACCATTAAAGCCAAAGTGATGATAAAGTTTCTCGAAAGTTTAGGGTTTGAGTTGATAAGGCAGAGAGGCAGTCATAAGTTTTTCAAGCATCCTGATGGTAGAACAGCCACGGTTCCTGACCATCGAGGCGAGGATTTGGGACGCGGAATTACAACGGCCCGCCTTACTCTGTCGCCGAGTACGTTTTTGATGAGTATGATTTTGGGGGGTGTCGTCTTGACAGGGAAAACAACGATGATTTGTGATATTTGTGGCCAAGCGGGAGTACGTATTCGCCGTGTCAGCCGGAGCTATGGCAAAGGGGAGCAGTTGTTAGTGATCGAGAATGTGCCGGTGGTCAGTTGTCCCCATTGTGGCGAAAGTTACTTGACGGCCGAGACGTTGCATGAACTGGAACGGATAAAATTGCACCGCCAGCGTGTTGCGGTTGAACGCCCGGTGGCTGTCGCCGCATTTGCCTAAATGGACAGCCGACCTTCCAATCTTCCAACTTTCCAACTTCCCCCACGCTTTGGTATTTGCGCCCCGGCTGTGCTACAATCAGCAGCAGTCAGAAAAATTAACGCCCAGGTCGAGACCATACCCTTTAAGGCAAACGGGAGGAAACGTATGACCACCAAGACGCTCTATCAGCATATCGTCCAAACCCCCAATATCGTTGGCGGCAAGCCACGGGTCGCCGGACACCGCATTACCGTGCAAAATATCGTGATCTGGCACGAACATATGGGCTACAGCATCGATGAAATCGGGGCGCAGTATGGGTTGACTCTGGCCGAGATCTATTCGGCCCTGGCCTATTATTATGACCACAAAACAGACATCGACCAGGCTATCGCTGACAGCGAGACATTTGCTGAAGAATTGCGACAAAAAACACCCTCTCTCGTAGCGCAGAAGCTCCATGAGCGAACGGGTTAAATTTTACCTGGATGAACACGTGAACTCGGCGGTGGCGGTTGGGTTACAACGGCGGGGCGTCGATGTTTTAACCGCACAGGCCGCTCAGATGCTTGGTGCTGCCGACGAAGAGCATTTGGCATTAGCCACCCGGCAAGCACGAGTTCTCTTCACGCAAGATGATGACTTTTTACGGTTGCACACCACAGGCATTGAACACGCGGGGATCGCTTATGTTCGACAAAATAGGTCGATTGGTTACATCGTGCGTGGCCTGATGCTTATTTATCAGGTTTTAACTGCGGATGAGATGAAAAATCGCGTTGAGTTTCTCTAAACGTTTCTATTCCCTCAACTAATCCTTATGATTTTCTTGAAATATCCTCTCGTTTCAATGCCTCTTTTGGACGCCGAGAGGCCGCTTCGCCCTGATGAGGGGGTGGACCGGGACTAGCGGTCATGACGGCGCTTACCCCTGGCCGGGGGCAGCTTGGCCTCACCCCC
>CAZWZZ010000565.1:0-4899 GCA_964638395.1 uncultured Caldilineaceae bacterium | reverse complement strand
ACGTCAAAATGTACGCCTTTATCATCCGTGACCAGCGTATAGCCGCGTGACCGGGCGATGGCGCATAATAAAATATCGAAACGATTCTGCCTCCAATACGTCTGCCACTCTTTGTCAGACCTTGTCTCTCTCTTCTTGAGATCAAGCCATACCTCGGCGATAGCTTCGGCATCTTCGACGCTCAGCGGCAGTAGCTCAAAACCGGATGCCGCCACCAACTGCTGAATGATGTGGAGGGCAAAATTTTCGCCCCGCTCCTCCACAATTTGGCGGATACGTTCAGCGTGAATCAATGTCGGGACGTAAGCCTGAACCAATCCGGCGTTGATCTTCGCCGTCAGCAAATCCCGCAGAGACGGTCTAACAAGCAGGTTCGTATCGACAAGCAACGCATGCTCGGCCATTAGCGGTCAGGATCATCAAAAATGGCTTCCAATTCCTGGGTGATTTCCCGCTCCGGCCGAATTTCCCAACGCCCGGCCTCGTTCTTGTTGAACAGCACCAAATCTCCCCGCTGCAAGCCCAAATCTTCAAGCATCCCGTTGTACAGCGTCACCTGGTTCAGCGAATTAAGCCGCGCTCCATTCTCTTCACCAACAGCTGTGGTTGGGAAGTATCGCTCTCGCGCTTCGAGCGGTAGCCGCTCAACCTGGGTTCGGCCCCGGTCATCCATCGTTACGTCAAAAAACGTCTCCGCAAATTCAAAATAGGGCGAGTGAGTCGAAATAAAAAGTTGGCTCAATTGCACCGCCGGGTCCTGCATCAACTGCCGCAGGGCCACCAGCAGATATTGCTGATATTGGGGCGACAGATTCATCTCCGGCTCTTCAATGGCGATGATCGGATAATCATTCAGGAAAATCTGGCCCAACACCAAAAGCAACTGCTGCACCCCCGACCCCATACTCTCCAACGGCAAGCGCCCCTCAGCCCGAACAAAGCCGATGTCAATCTCATCCGTCTCCGGGTCGAGCGCCACATCCAATTCGCCCAACTCAAACGGGGGCTCGGCCAAAATCCGCTTGATCGCCGCCAGCCGGTTCTTCTGCCGGAGGTCGCGGCTCAGGTAAGCGTAAAAAAGCGCCTGCTTGAGGTTACGGTCGCTGATGGAGCCTAAATTATTGCCTGCCTGACGTTGTTCGCTTTGAAACCGGCGTGTGGCTTGGATGATGTGAATGTTTAATAGCTGAGGTATGCTTATACTTAAATCGGCTGGATTGATTTTTTCTGACCCGCTTTCTAACCGATTTTTTATTTGAAACCGGGCTTTGTCTTGTGATGAAGTGAATTCCAAGTTACTCAAAATTCGGATTTTACCTGCGTCAGAAAAAACGCTCCCAAGATTTTGAACTAACTCACTTTCTCGATCTAAGTTTAGGTGTATTTGTAAGTTTATCTTATTTTTACCAAGTCTAAGGCTAAATATAGGCGACCCGAATTCAACTTCAATTTGTTTCAATGAAATTTCATTAGTTGTCACAGATAGTAACCGATGCCACAACGCCAACGCCTGAAAAATATTCGACTTGCCGACATTATTCAACCCATAAAAAACATTAATGTCCGACAAGCCTTCGACGTTGACATCGGACAGGCTCTTGAAGCCTTGCATGTGGAAACTCTCGATACGCATGTACTCAACCTTTGCAGACTCTAATCTTCGATCTACAAACAGAAAATCAGACACTTCATACATAAAATAATAAACGGCTTTTTAAGGAAATGCAAAGAGTCGCTCAGTCAGTCACTACTGAACGACTCTGGTCTGAATCACCAAAATAGGCTATAGGCTTTTGGTACTACAGCGCTACGTCCGGCCCCGCAAACTCTCCTTGTAGCCGGTCAACTCCACATAGCCATACCCGTTGTGAGACCCTTCGACGCGGACGGCCCCTTCCCAATAGGTGAAGGAGACCCGCAGCTCCTGATCGGCCAGCAGGGGGATGATGTGCAGGTCGATGCCTTCGCTGGGGATGCGTAGATTCCACTCGGCGGGGTAGGTCGCGCCGCTGTGGGGGCTGGTCCAGGTATCCAGATTTTCGATCTCGATGTCGGCCAGCTTGATTCGCGTCACGCTGCCGTCCGGCTCGACCAGGATGCCGGCCGAGATTGGCTCGGCGCTGCCATCCTCGCGGCGGATATAGTAGAAGGTCAACTCCCGCTCATCATCCAGATGGAGCGAGAACCAATCCCAGCCGACGGCCCCTTCATCCAGATCGGAGGTACTCCACTCCCGATCCTTCCAGGAATTGCCGGTCACCTCGAAGGTCCCCCTCGGCGTGGTGACGGTCCCCTGCGTTGGGTTGTCGGTCAGGGAGTAGTAGTAGCTGGCGTTGCCCGGCGTTTCGCTTTTGGCGCTCAGGCCCCGATCCCCTTGCAGGGCCGCCGGTTTGTCCTGCTCCAAAATCAGGTCGATACCGATCTCCCCCTCGGCGGCTTTGATTCGCACCTGACCCGGCGCGATCTCTTTGGCGTACCAATCGTTGATCCAGACGTGATAAGTGGGCAAACCCTGCGCCCCGGCCAACCCGGCCCCGCCCCGGCTGAACTCCTCATGGAACTCAAACGTCTCGCCGCTGACGTCGGTCACAGTGAAATGGGCGAAGTAAATCTGGTTGGTGGCCCACTCCGAGGGGCGCTCCGGCGCGTCGGGAACGATGGCCCGGCGGAAGATGGTGAATTGGTAGCCGTACCGGTTACCGTCGGCGTCAACCAGGTTGCCGGTGTAGTACCACCACTCGGCCCGGTACTCCGGGTGCGGCCCGTGATCTTCGGGGAAGTTGAACTCGCGGACTTCGTAGGCTTTCTTGAAGCCCTCTTCGGTATACTCTTCCGTTTGCAAAGCGTTGACGTCGGCGGCGATTTCCCGCCCATCAAGCCCCACCTGATCGTAGCGAATGACGACGACCCCGGAAATAATCAACAGAACGACAATTGAAACGAATAATCTCATATAAAATCTCCTAATCCCCTAATCTCCGCCAGAACTCCCTGGACTCCGGCAATAGCTGAATGTCCCGGTGATCTTTACTCCTCCCGCAAGGCCGTCGCAATCTTCATCTTATTCAGCCGCAGCACCGGATAAATCCCGGCCAGCAGGGCCGCCCCCAGCGAGACGGCCAGGGCGGTCAGGAAGATGCTCGGCTCGGTGTTCATTTGTAGCGACCAGCCAAACGAGCGCAGATTGATAAAATAAATCAGGATGAAAGCCAGAATCCAGCCGATGGGCAGAGCCATCAACCCGGCGATGAGGCCCATCAAGCCGGTTTCCAGCAGCGTCTTGCCCCACAGTTGGGGCAGGCTCATGCCGTTGGCCCGCAGCGTGCCCAACTCGCGGGTCCGCTCCAGTTGCAGCGACATCAGGGCGCTCAAGACGCCGATGAAAGCCACCACCGTCGCCAGCAGCCGCAGCGCCCCGGTGATGGTAAACGTCCGGTCGAAGATGACCAGCGCATCCTGTTTCAGCCCCCGGTTGGAGGAAACGGCCAGCCGATACTCGGCGGCGAAGTCGTTGGTGATCTGCTGGGCGATCTGGTCGGTTTGGGCAGCATACTCCGGCTCCAAAAACAACCCTAGATTGGTGATCGTCCCGTCGTTGGGCCAGTAATCGCGGTAAACATCCAGCCGCATCAGGACGTAGCCTAACTCTGGCAGAGCGTAGTCGTAGAAAACGCCGACGATGTCGAAGGTTTGCGGGCCGCTTTCGGTAATCAAGGTGATGGTCGAGGGTTGGTTGAGCGGCAAATCGAGCCGCCGGGCAAACACCTCGGAGACGATGACTGCTCCCTCATCCAGCGCCTCAAACATTTCCTCGGGCGGGCCGATAGCCCACATCATCGGCCGGCTCAGTTCATCCGGCTCGACCGACAGCGCCCGCATCTCGATCTCCTCCTCATCGACGCCGAAAACAGTCGTCGCCCGCAGCAGGCTGACTGTCTCGATGCCCTCGATCTGCTGCACCTGCTCGATGAAGGTCGGATCGAGGCCGCTCCGCACCCCGGTGGCCTGTCCCGCCGGGCTGATGTAAATGTCGGCGGTCAGGATCGTGTCCAGCCAGTTGACCACCGTCCCTCTAAAGGAAGTAATCATCACGCTGACGCCGATGATGACCGTCACCGCCAGCATCAGGGCGGCAATCGTGACCGACGTCCGGCTCAACGAGCGGACGATGTCCCGTGTGGCCATCAGCCCGACGATGCCGCCGAGCCGGGAGACGAGGGGCCGCAGCCCGGCCATCAACAGCTTGGTGATGATCGGCGTCAGGAAGGCCGCGCCGATGAGCATCATAAACAGGGCCGTAAAGCTGAGAAGCAGCGATTGGGTGGCGATGTTCAGCAGCGCCCAGCCGCCGCCCATTAGCAGCAGGCCAACGACCGTCAGGGCCGGAATGAAGCCTTGCAGCCGGGCCTCTTCCACGGAGCGTTTGAGGGCGCTGTTGGGCGGGACGCTCGTCGCTTCCAGAGCGGGCACGAAGGCGGCCAGCAGCCCGGCGGCCAGCCCGGCCACGAAACCTTTGTAGAGCGTCAGCGGGGCTACCGAGACGGTTTGGACGGTCAGGGTGAAGAAGAGGTCGTTGATGGAGCGGGTGACCAGCCCGACCAGCAGCCGGCCCAGACCCACGCCCAGCCCCAACCCGATCAGGGCACCGATGGCGCTCAGGACGAGAGCCTCGGTCAGCACCATACTGAACACCTCTCGCCGGGTGACGCCCAGACAGCGGAGCGTGCCCAAGACGGGCCGCCGCTGAACGACCGAAAAGCTGATGGTGTTGTAAATGAGAAACATACCCACGATCAGGGCCAGCAGGCTCAGGGCGGACAGGTTCAGTTCAAAAGCCTCGGTCATCTGGTTCAGGGTGTCGTTGCGGAGTTCGGCCTGTTGCAGGCGAGCGTTGGGCGG
>CAZWZZ010000564.1:0-4913 GCA_964638395.1 uncultured Caldilineaceae bacterium | reverse complement strand
GTTGGTGGGCAAACCAGACGTGATCGAGGCCGAACTGGCCAGGCACAAAACAAAGGCATTGAGTCTACCGATTATTCCTGCCGCCGAAGTTATTGAAATGGATGAACTCCCGTCTGTCGCCGTCAAAAACAAAAAAGAGTCATCAATGGCGGTGGCTGTGGGCCTGGTGAAAGAGAAAGAGAGCGACGCCTTCGTGACGGCGGGCAACACCGGCGGCGCTCTGGCCACGGCCCTTTTTGGCCTGGGGCGCATCAAGGGCATCAAGCGCCCGGCCCTCAGCACCATCTTCCCGACCGCCTCGCCCCACGGCCACTGTCTGCTGTTGGATGTCGGGGCCAACACCAACGTCAAAGCGGAGTATCTGCTCCAATTCGCCCTGATGGGGTATCATTACGCCGAACGGGTCTTGAAAATCCCCCGGCCCCGCGTCGGGTTGCTCTCCACGGGCGAGGAGGAGGAAAAAGGCAGCGCCCTCATCAAAGAGGCCACGCCCTTGTTCAAAAATGGGGTTCTCAACTTCGTCGGCAACGTCGAGGGTAAAGATATTACCCGGGGGCGGGCCGATGTGGTCGTCACCGATGGCTTCACCGGTAATGTTTACATCAAAGGGGCGGAGGGCATCTCCTGGATGATCCAAAAGATTTTCCGGGAGGAGATCAAGGCACGCCCCCTGGCGATGGCCGGAGCCGTCCTGGCCAGGGGAGCGATAGAAGCGATGAAGGCCAAGCTGGATTACCGGGAGGTTGGCGGGGGACCGCTGCTGGGTGTCGATGGGGTGGTGATTGTGGCCCACGGTCGCTCCGATGCTTACGCCATCCGTAATGCCATCCGGGTGGCCAAACGGGCGGCAGAGAATGACATCGTCGGGGCCATCGCCGGGGGGTTAAAGGAAGTGACAATCTGAAACGGGGGCCGGGCTTGCCAGACCAATCCAAACAATTCCATCGGCCAGACCGGGACCGGGTGGTCATCACCGGCCTGGGGGCAATGACGGCTCTGGGCCATTCCGTGGCCGAAACGTGGCAAAATTTGGTGGCCGGCCGGTCGGGCATTGACACCATCACCCTCTTCAAGCACGATCATCTGCCCGTTCATACCGCCGCCGAGGTCAAAGATTTCGACCCGGAGCCATTTGTGCCCCGCAAGGAGGCCAAACGGATGGCCCGCTGTTCGCTGCTGGCCCTGGCCGCAGCCACCGAAGCGGTCGAGGATGCCGGGTTGCGCTATCCCCTGACCGGCGAGTTGGCCGAGAGAACGGGCGTCATTCTGGGAACCGGCATGGGCGGCTTCGACAAGGTGGAAGAGGGCATGAGCGATTATTTTGAGCGGGGGTTGGGGCGGGTTAGCCCCTTTTCCCTCCCGGCGGCCCTGCCCAATTTGTCAACATTTCATCTATGCCTAAAATTCGACGCGCAGGGTTACACCAACACCACGGCCACCGCCTGCGCCGCCGGGGGCATGGCCATTGCCGAGGCCGCCGACGTCATCCGCCGGGGCCGGTGTGACCTGATGATCTGTGGCGGGGCTGAGGCCACGGTGCTGGAGACGGCCCTGGCCAGCTTTATCGCTATGCGGGCCCTCTCGGTCAATGACGATCCGAAGCGGGCTTCCCGTCCCTTTGATGCGGAGCGGGACGGCTTCGTCATCGGCGAAGGCAGCGCCATCTTTGTCCTGGAGCGGCTCAGTCACGCCCTGGGCCGGGGCGCTCACATTTATGCCGAGGTGCTGGGTAGCGCCCAATCCTCCGACACCTATCACATCGCCGCGCCCGATCCTGGCTCGCGGGGGGCCGTTCGGACGATGCAGTGGGCTTTGGAGGATGCCGGCATCGAACCGGCGGCGGTCGATTACATAAACGCCCACGGTCCCGGCACGCCGCTGGGGGATGCGGCGGAGACTTTCGCCATCAAAACCCTGTTCGGCGAACGAGCTTATCAGATCCCGGTCAGCTCGACCAAAAGCATGCTCGGCCACGCTTTCGGCGCAGCCGGCGCTATCGAGGCCCTGGCCTGTGTCAAGAGCATCGAAACCGGCTTCATCCACCCCACCGTCAACTACGACACCCCCGACCCCGACTGCGATCTCGATTACGTCCCCAACGTGGCCCGATCACAGCCGGTCACCATCGCCCTATCCAACTCGTTTGGTCTGGGCGGGCAAAATTCTTGTTTGGTGTTGGGCAAGTATGGGGAGAATGGGCATTAATAACGGTAGGATTTATACAAAATGAGAGCTACAACTATTGTTTTGGAAGGCTGGAAGGCTGGAAGTTTGGAAGTTTGGAAGTTTGGAAGATTGGAAGATGGTAATTTGACCAACCATCCAATCTTCCGTCTTTCTACGCTTCCACTTTTTCTTAAACTACGCATCTCTTTGATAAAAAATTGACAGGTTCAAAAATTTTTTTATGAAAGCATACACCAATACTGACCTCATCGAATCGCGGGCCAAATGGGC
Source organism: uncultured Caldilineaceae bacterium (assembly GCA_964638395.1). Taxonomy (GTDB): domain Bacteria; phylum Chloroflexota; class Anaerolineae; order 4572-78; family J111; genus CAZWZZ01. The sequence continues at coordinate 2,456 of CAZWZZ010000564.1, read as the reverse complement.
CAAACGGCTGGCTCCGCTGACGATGCTCTTTTTGATTGGTGGGTTGATCACCAACTTTCTGAGCATCAACCAACCCCAATATTTCCGGCCCACGCTGATTTTGTTGGCCATCGGCTTTACGCTGTCCATCTTTAGCTCCGGGATGGTCAACACCTGGGTGCGGGAGCCACGGGCCGACCAAACCCTGGCCGCTACGCTGAAAAAATTCGGCAACGATTTTGTGCTATTCAGCTACACATGTGCCGTGCCCTACGTCCTGCTAACTCCCAGCCGGCTGTACGTCATCGTCGCCAAACGGCACGCCGGGGAGATCACCGTCAAGGGGGATCGCATCCGCCGCAAATTCACCTGGATGCGGCTCATCCGCCTCTTTTCTGACGAGAGTATGGGCGCTCCGGTCCACGAGGCCCAGGGCAAGGCCAACAAGCTGCTCAAAGCATTGGGCAAAGTCGTAGATGAGGAGGATTTGCCGGAGATCAGTGCCCTGGTGCTGTTCATCCATCAAGAGGCTGAACTGGTGGTTGAGGAAGCGCCACCGATTCCGGTTCTCCAGGTCAACCAAATCAAACGATACCTGCGGGAGAATGATAAACAGCGCCAGATTTCAGCCGATCAGCGTAAAAGGTTGGTCAGGGCGCTGGGTGGGGATGATTTTCCGCAAACGAGCTAAATATAGAGGTTCTTTTGGATTTCATCGAGGGTCGCCCTCTAATGCGTAAAGCGTGAAACGTAAAACGTAAAACTACGCTTCACGTTTTACGTTTTACGCCACCGATTCCGCGAAATCCGGTTGAACTTCCAAAAACATTTTTTACGAGGAGTGTACCGATGGCTGGTTTTAATTTTCGACAGTACCGAGATCGCTATGTGCAGAACGCCAACCAGGGAGGCGAACGATTGAACGAGGCCGCCGACAAATATGGAGTGCGGATTGTGGAGGCTGAGGTGGCCCCCGGAGACACCTATTGGCGGGCCATTGGCGTCCATCACCTTCTGCCCGAAGAGAATATGAGCCAGCACAATGTTTTCATCGAGGCCGTGGATGAGCAGGGCAACCGCATCAGAAATCCGTTGCCCCAGGTCGGCTGGACGTGGGAGGGGCGGCAGCCGCACGAAAATGCGCCGCCGGTCAGGTTGGATAAGGGGGCTAATGAGCCGGCCGGCAATGTAATTATGTGGGCCGGACAGATTTTGTCGGTCTGGATGTTGGGGGCTAAGAGTGATCGCGTCGAGGGGTTACGCAGCACCCACCCGGATGAGCCGCTGCCCGATGGCCGCCTGCTCAACACCTACGGTCACCACTCCTTCTACGTCGTTTTTCAACGTACCCAAAAAACCAGCGCGGTCAACGGGTTGATTATGGGGCGGGTGGAGCGGGGAGAGGGGCAAACGGTGCGCCTCATCCGCGATAATCAGGTGGTGGCCCAGCAAACCATCGGCCCCGATTTAGCCTTCCGCTTCGAGGCGCTGCCGCCGGGCGTCTACCGGGTCGATGTAGCCACTATGAACATCGGCCAGAGCAACATTCATATCAACGAAAATAATCGCACGGCCAACATCGTGCTGGCCGTGCCCTTGCCGACGGAGAGCGTCATTGCCGGGCGGGTGACCAACGGCCAGGGGAAAACATTGGTCCTGCTGCAAGGGGGCAACCCCTTGGCCCAGGTCTCGCTGCCGGCCACGGGCGAATACCGCTTCGACAATTTGGGCGCGGGCAACTATTCGCTGACTGTACAGGGGACGTCCGTCCGCCAGGATAACATTCAACTGAACGGGCAGAACAGCCGGCAGGTCAATCTGACCGTGCCCCAAACTCAGCCCCCCCCGCCCCCGCCCCAACCGGAGCCTGAGCCGTCCCCCGTCACCGGCAAAGTCATCGACCATTATCTTCTCCTCGGCCCGCCCGGTTCGCGGGCGCGAAACCTGGGGATTTTGCTGTTGAAGGATTTCATCCTGGCCTTCTCCATCACCGTCGGCTTTAGCGTGGAAGAAGCGAAGCGGGCTAACAAGGTCACTGTCTTCGGCGACGGCATCAGCCGGGCCGATGTGCGGGCCATCCAGACGGCCGGCGCTCAGGTGGAGGTGTTGGGCGGTAACATCTTCGACATCGAGACCAGGATGCAGGAGCGCATCCGCAGCGGGCAGGCGTTTGGGGGATAATTTCCCCTGATTGAAATCAGCGGCTGGTAGGAGAAGTGCGTTAAAACGCACTGCATCATCAATTGAACCTGTTTCAACCGGTTTCTCGTAGCAGCAGGACATTTCAATGCGCCGCGACTACGGCCACCACCGCCCCACATCCCGGATGGCCGCCACCGTTTCGCCGACCGCCGCCGGGCCGCCCAGGTGTTTGATGAGGGGGGCTAAGTCCAATACCTTTCAAATAAGAACATGAGCAGGGATCTGATCATGAGAAGAGGGCAAAACTAAAACGAGGTCAGGAGGATGAGGCGGGG
>CAZWZZ010000563.1:0-4913 GCA_964638395.1 uncultured Caldilineaceae bacterium | reverse complement strand
GGAGGGGGTGGTTCCCGGCGGCGGTCTGGCCTACCTCAACTGCATCCCGGCGGTGTGCCAGGCGCAGCGTGACACGGCGGGGGAGGTGGCCTGGGGTGTCGAGGTCCTGGCCCGCGCTCTGGAAGCGCCCTTTTATCATCTGCTCCGCAACGTCGGCGTCGAGGCCCCGGCAGCCGTGCTGGCCGGGGCTAGGCGGCACGGCCCCACCTTCGGCTACGATGCCCTCACCCGGCAAATCGTCGATATGAAGGCCGCCGGCCTGGTCGATAGCGCCGGTATCCTCCGCGTCGCCCTGGAGACTGCCGTCAGCGGGGCAGCGATGGCCTTGACGACGGACACGCTGGTGTTGCATCGCCGGCCGCAGAAGAGTTCGGAGCCGTAAATGTCTCTTATTTGAGAGGGATAAACGGATGACGGCAGACCGTTGTGCCCCTGTTCGGGACCGGTCTGCCGTCCGGGTCGGTAAGCCGCCTGTTACCGGTGGAGTATATCAATCTCTGGGACGGGTGTCAAATGATGCTGTCAGGCAAAAGTGCCTAAACCACCCACTCCCCGCCCCGCAGCAGCGGCTCCTGCTGCTGATCCGCCGTTAGCCCATCCACGTCGATCTGCGCGGAGCCGATCATGAAATCGACGTGGATGGCGCTGTCGTTGCCGCCGTGAGCGACGAAGGCAGCCTCATCCATTTGTGGGCCACCGACCAGGCAATCCCGGTAGGCCAGGCCCAGGGCCAGATGGCAAGCAGCGTTCTCATCAAACAGAATGTTGTAGAAAAGGAGACCGCTTTGGGAGACTGGCGAACTGTGGGGAACCAGCGCCACCTCGCCCAGATAAGCGGCTCCCAGATCGGTTTGGACCAAACTCTCCAGTAACTCTCTATCCGCTTTGTTCCCTGCTCGCACTTCAACGACCCGGCCCCCGGCGAAGACCAGGCTAAATTTATCGATCACCAGCCCCCCATAACTCAACGGCTTGGTGTTGGACACAATCCCATAGACCCGTCTACAGTCAGGCATCGTAAACACCTCTTCGGTCGGCAGGTTGGGGATAAAGGGTGTGCCCCAACCGGTCTGTTTTTGGCCGGCCTGCCAGCGATGATGGGCGGGCAGGCCCACTGTTAAATCCGTACCCGGCCCCCGGAAGTGGAGGGCGCTATACTGCTTGGCGTTGAGATAATCGCGCCGGACAGCCAGGCTGGCGGCCTGTTGCTGCCAGGCCGCCAGCGGAGCAGCCTCCTCGAGCCGGCACACCTCGAAAATGACCGCCCACAATTGCTCAAGTTGGCGAGCAGGCTCGACGTCGGGGAAAAGTTTGGCCGCCCAGCCCTCGACGGCGACGCCGATGGCCGACCAATTTAGCTCCCGACGCATAATTTCCTTGATGTGGGGCAGGCGGTGCTTCTCGGCAGTCTGCCGCACCATATTGACGAGAGCTTGATCTTGAGCCCGGAGCAAATCGGGATCAGCCCCGAAAATGTAGAGAAAAGCGGCCCCTTGCTCCGCCGCTTTGAGCATAGCCTCCGCCCGCCAAACGGGATAGGCGCTCAGCGAGTCGCGGGGGGCGTGGGTTAGGCGGAGCGGTTGGAGTGCATCATCCCGCCACAACACCTCGACCAACCGCGCCCCAGCTTGATAGGCGGCCTCGGTAATCAGGCGAATGAGCGGGGCCGCTTCGAGGGGGGCCTCGCAGATCATCAACGGTTGGCCCGGTTGGAGGCCCAGGCCCATCTGGACCGTCAAGTTGGCGTACCCTTCTAGTTTCTGGTCAAACGTCGTCGTCATTTAGATCACCTTGATTATAACAATTGTCAAGTCATCGGTTTGGGGTGCGTCGCCGGCCCAGCGATCATTGTTCGCCAGTAAGGTGCGGAGCAACGTCTCGGCCTGCGACGTGGCCGGCTCCAGTTGCTCAATGGCCACTCGTGATCGTTCAAAGCCGAAAATCTCCTCCTGAGCGTTGAAGCGCTCCACGATGCCGTCCGAGACCAAAATCAGCGCCTCGCCGGGATAGAGGGTGAAGGTTTTGAGGCTATATTTTGCTTCCCGAATGACGCCCAGCGGCAGGCCGATGACCATCACCTCTTCGACCTGGCCGGTGGAGCGCAGCAGGTAAATGGGGGGCATACTGCCGCCGGTCACTGCAACGTGGTAAGCGCCCGGGGGCGGGGCCGGTCTCAGGTTGAGCAAGAGCAGCCCCATATTCAAGCCGTGTCCCAGATTGAGCTGCTTCAAGGCCAGGTTGAGCCGTTCGGTGGCCTGCACCGGGTCAGGCTCTTTCAGAGTCAGCAGCCCCATTTTGGTGGCCGTGACCATCAAGCTGGCCCCGACGCCGTGGCCGGTGGCATCCCCAAAGGCCACGACCAGGCTGCCATCCGGCTGGGGCAGAAAGTCGTAATAATCCCCCCCAACCTCGGTGGCGGTTCTTTGATAGGCGGCGATATCCAGATGGGGCTGGGCCGGGGGCGTGGTTGGCAACATCGACAGTTGAAGCTGGCGGGCCTGTTCCAATTCATCCGATTTGCGCTGATTTTCCAATTTTAGCCGTTGCCGCTTGAGGCGTTCCTCTTCAAGGGCCATTTTGTGGGCCAGCAGCGCCTCCTCTTTGGCCTGTAAGGCCCGATCCCGGATCACAGTGAAGCTGTAGGCGGCGGTTTCGCTCCACTGCCCCCCCCAATTTTTGGCCTGCACCTGGAATGTGTATTGGCCGGGCCGGAGGTTGGTGTAACGGGCAAAGCGATGCGGCCCCGGTTTTGTCCAGGTCATTTCTAGTCCCTCCAGCTTCGTTCGATAGTGAACTTTGTCGGCTTTGGTAAATTCGATAGCCCCAAATTCAAAAATCAGATCATAGGCCGAGTCTTCGATGACCATATCCGGGCGTAAGGTTGTCTCCTGTCCCATGATTTTCAGACCGGTCAGATAGACCTGGCACGGGGGGATGTTGAAAAGGGCTTGCCCCGGCTGGATGACCGACGCCCCACCCTGCGTGCCAAACCAGAGCCGCCCGTCGTCATCTTTGTAAACGGCGCTCCCGTTACATTCATCATTGGCCAGGCCATCCGTCCGGTCGAAACCGATCACGTGTCCGGTGCTTACATCCAGGCGACAGACGCCGTGGTTGGTACCGAACCATAGCGCCCCGTGGTCATCGGCCAGACAGCCATAGATGACGTTATCGGTCAACCCCTCCGCCGTCGAGAAAGAGCGCCAGGTATCGGTTTGGGGATTGTAGCAACTAACACCCCCGCCATATGTTCCAAACCAGAGCCGCCCTTCGAGATCGACGGTCATATGAAAGACCGTGTTATCGGCCAAACCGTCGGCGGTGGTGTAACTCTGCCAGGTATCAGTGTGGGGGTCGTAGCAACTGACGCCGTGGGCATGGGTTCCCAGCCACAACCGCCCCTGATGGTCGAAGTGGGCGCAAAAAATTTCGTTGTGGGCCAGACCCTCGGCGGTAGTGAAAGTGCGCCAGGTATCGGCCTGGGGATCGTAGCAACTGACGCCGCCGCCCCAGGTGCCCAGCCACAGCCGTTGTTGAGAGTCGGCAGCAATGGCCCGCACCGAGTTATGGCCCAGGCCATCCGCCGTGGTCAACGTGCGCCAGGTCTCCTGATCGGGATGGTAACAACTGAGACCCCCCAGCGTCCCAAACCAGAAATGGCCCCGCTCATCCTCATGAATAGCCCAGACCGCGTTGTTAACCAGCCCATCGGCCGCCTCCAGCGTCTCCCAACGCCATTGATCGGCCTCATACCGGCTGAGACCCCCGCTGCGGGTTCCGAACCACAAAGCCTGTTGCTTGTCTTGATAGATGCAGCGCACCGACCTATCGGCCAGGCCATCGCTGGGGGTATAACTTTGCCAGGTGTGGCACAGGGGATCATAACAAGCCATCCCCCCCTCAGCCGTTCCGAGCCACAGCCGCGCCTGTTCGTCCAGGTGGAGACAGTAGACCAGGTGGTGGGGCAGTCCATCCTCGACAAAGAAGTTTTGACCCGCCTGCTGCCGGGGATCGTAATGGCTAAGCCCCCCTTCCGTGCCCAGCCATAACCAACCCTGTTGATCTTCGAGGATCGAGCACACGGTATCGTTGGCCAACCCATTGTCAACGGTGAATCTTTGCTGTCGATTTTGATGGGGATCATACCGGACCAGGCCCCGATCCGTGCCCAACCATAAAACGCCGCTATCGCTCCGGTAGATTGCCTGGACTGAGGCCCGATTCACATCGTCGCCGAGATCGACCGGCTGCCAACTCTGGGCCGAGGGGGCATAATAACTTACCCCCTGAGCCGTGCCGACCCACACCCGTCCGGCTCTGTCGGCGGTGATGGCCCAGATCGCCTCGTCACTCAGGCCATCGGCCCGAGTCCACGTTTGCCACTGCTCCGTCTCCGGCCGGTAGCAGCTGAGGCCCTGTTCGGTCCCAAACCAGAGCTGTCCCGCCTCATCTTCGTAGATAGCCCGAACCACATTGTGGGCCAGGCCATCAACCTGGGTGAAATTTTGCCAGGCCCCGCTCTGGGGATCGTAGCAACTGACGCCGCCGCCCCAGGTTCCTGACCACAGCCGACCGTGTCGATCTGTGGTCAAGCTGATAACCATATTGTGGATCAATCCATCCTGGGTGGTGAACACCTTCCAGGCCAGGCCGTCGAACCGGCACAGGCCGCTCTCCGTGCCGACCCACAAAAAGCCGGTCCGATCCTGACAGACACAGTAGACGGAATTTTGCGGCAAGCCGTTGGTATTGTCGTAGATAAAAAAACGAACCGCCGGGTTGAAGCGGTCCGGTGTAGAATTCGCCGTCGTCATCCCTGACGGGGCGGTTACGGTTGAGTTGGCCACAGTGGCCCCCTGATGAAGAATTTCGTTTATAATTCGACAATGTCACATTCGCCCCCCTAGCCCCCC
>CAZWZZ010000562.1:0-4917 GCA_964638395.1 uncultured Caldilineaceae bacterium | reverse complement strand
CATATCATTCTTGAAAATTGGCAAATTTCAGTAGAATAGTTTAGGGTAACTGTGTCAGAGTTGGTACTATTTGGGAACATTGTTTAACCCATCAAATGGAGCAAAAAAAACTTCGTAAAACGTAAAACGTGAAGCGTAAGGGCTGCTAAAAATCATTACGTTTTGCGTGTTACGTTTTACGAAACTTAGGATTAGGATGTAATAATGGAACGAACAAACGAAATGTGGCTAACGGAGCTACGCACCGGGCATCGCCAACAGGCGGCGGCGATGGAGGATTTGCGCCGCTATCTCAGGCGGGGCGTGTTGGGCTATCTACGCACCCGGAGCGATCTGAACGCGCTGGCCCAGAGCGAGTTACAGCAGATGAGCGAGGATTTTACGCAGGATGCCTTGCTGAAAATTCACGATAATCTGGATACTTTCAAGGGGCAGAGCAAATTTACGACCTGGGCCTCGAAAATCGCGGCCAATCATACGATCAGCGAACTGCGCCGGGCCAAATGGCGAGACATCTCGCTGGATGCCATCACCGAGGCGGGCACGTCGCTTCAGGAGATTCTGTCGGTTGACTCGACGCCGGGCAATAACCCGGACACAAAAACGGAGCGGCAGCAGGTGTGGGAGGTCATCAGCGATGTCATCAACAACGACCTGACGGAGCGGCAGCGGGAGGCGTTGGTGGCGGCCCGCGTGCAAAATATCCCCATCACCAAAGTGGCCGACCTGTTGGAAACGAACGCCAACAATGTCTACAAATTGTTGCACGATGCCCGCAACAAATTAAAGCGACAGTTGGATGCTCGCGGCTGGGAAGCGCAATATATTCTCAACTTATTTAGCGAAAGTGGTGGGTAAGATCGCTACGAGTGTGTCGTCTAAAAAATGAGTGTAGGATTAGTTTTAATTTGAAGGTGCGGAGTCATTATTATGGCAACAAAACCATTGTGGAAAACATTACTCAACCTGGCGATTGAGTCTCAGGAGTATGGCCTGAGTTGCGAGGAGTGTTACAACCTGTTGGATCAGTACGCCGATATTCTCGACAGGGGCGCGGAACCGTCGGAAGTGATGGGCATGGTTAAGCAACATTTAAGCCATTGTCCTGACTGTGACGAGGTTTTTGAAACGATGTTATTGATCGCCGAGGGGGCTAATCAGGCAGAGGTTAACCTTTGAAACAGACCCCGACCTAAACTTTTTCGCTTGTTATGATTATCGAAAGCCTCTATTTTATCCACATATTTGTGGATAACTTGTGGATAACTTAGCCATTTATCCACGAATTGTGAAGGAGTGGTGTTTTTGGAAAACCCCTCAATTTAGCCAATATCCCGCATTGTCCAGCCCCGGCTTTGACATTCCTGGCATTTGAACAGCCCAAACAGCTTATCGGCCCGGCCACTGCCACCGCAGGCTTTGCACTCCTCGATTCGCCATTTGCGGCGGCCTCGCCCCATACATTCACGACACGTTAGGTCAGTCAGTCCCGGCTCCTGACGGCTGCCGCCACAGTGCCGGCAGCCGTGGGTGTACACCTCGCCAATATCGACCGGCGGTCTCTTTGGATATTTCTTTTTTTTCCTCATTATTGTGTTTGCCCCTGATCGTGTGGTTTCTCTCCATTTTACGATGAGTTGACTAATCCACAAATCGAACGAATAATAAATTGGGTTAACATAACTCTGGATTGACAGAGTCCCATCCCCTGGTATATTATTAACCCAACTTCATTGAAGTAATCACAACAGCAAGAGTATAATCAGTAGACCTCGGCATCTTGAGTAAACCGAGGAACGAGGTTGTATCGAAGGGGGCTGCGGTCTACTGAATTATAGTCTAAACCCAATACTGTTCAAATAAGCCCCCCCCCAGCCCCCCAAAGGGGGGAGCAACAAAGCGAGATTCCCCCCGCTGGGGGGCTAGGGGGGGTGGCGAGCGACATAGCTCCGAAGAATCGTCTTATTTGAAAGGTATTGAGACTAAACCGGCCTAAAGCCCCAAACAGGAGTTGTAGATGGCTCAGATTAGCCAAACCGTCCCGTCGTCGCCCCGCCAGAAAAAAATCAAGCTGTGGCTGCCGCTGACCTTTGTGGTCATTAGCGGCGCTATTCTCATTGCCCTCATCTTCGCTGTGGTCATCTACCAGATGATGCACATCGACCGGATTTATCCCGGCGTGTCGGTCATGGGCATCGACGTGGGCGGGATGACCCCGCACGAGGCGATGGCCGCCGTCAACACCGAAGTGCCGGCGTATCTGTCCCAGTCGGTCACTATCGAGGCCGGGGGCGAGTCCTGGACCTTCACCGGCCAGGCGTTGGGGATGCGGATGGATGTCGGCGTGTTGACCAACAAAGCCTACGCCGTGGGGCGCGAGGGGAACTTTGTGGCCGACCTGGCCACGCAACTATCGCTCTATTCCGAACCCCGCGACATCGAGCCGCTGCTGTGGTACGATACCGGCCCTGGCAACCAGGTCTTGCAAGAATTAGCCAGCCAGCTTTACCGCGAACCCCGCGACGCGGAGTTGATTATCCACCCCACGGCTGAGATTGAAGTCATTCCGGCCCAACGGGGACGACAACTCCACATCGAAGCTACCCGCTCCCTGGTCGAAACGGCTCTCTTTAGCAACAACCCGGAGCCGGTGCAGGCGGTCGTGCAGGAAATTCTGCCCGGCCTGACCGAGGTGGACACGGCCCGGCAGCAGGCCGAAGATTTGCTGAGTGGGCCGGTTCTGTTTCGCGTTGAGACCGAAGCGGAGATGCGGCAATGGAAACTGGAACCGCAGGCGATGGTCAAGTTACTGGAAGTGGTCGAAAAGCGGGACACCAACGGCCAACCCCATCTGGTGATCGAACTCAATCCTGATGATTTCACCCCCTACTTTGAGCAGATCGCCGAAGCGGTGCAGCAAGAGCCGGTCGATGCCAAAATTCAGTTCGATGTGGAGGCCGCAGAGGTCGTGACAGTGGAGCCGAGCCAGGCAGGGTATGCCCTCGATATGGAGGGCGCTCACCAAATGTTGGCCGATCTCCTCGATCATCCCGGCCGGCCGATCCGCCTGCCGTTGACGGTCACGCCGGCGGCGGTCTCCAGCGACGATTTGGCCGCTCTGGGCATCGAGGAGCTGGTCAGCGAGTCAACCTCCTATTTCAAAGGCTCCAGCGAGGGGCGGATGCACAACATCGCCCTGGCCGCCTCGAAGTTCAACGGCGTAGTTATTCCGCCCGGTGAAATATTTTCGTTCAATGAGCATCTGGGCGAAGTGACGACCAAGGCGGGGTATGACGAGTCGTTGATAATTTATGGCAATCGGACGACGGTCGGCATCGGCGGGGGGGTGTGCCAGGTCAGCACCACCGTGTTCAGAACGGCCTTTTTTGGCGGTTTTGAGCTGGTCGAGCGTTGGGCGCACGGCTACCGGGTCAGTTGGTACGAAACCAACTCCGGCCCCGGCCTGGATGCGACCATCTACACGCCCGATGTCGATTTCAAATTCCGCAACGATACGGAACATCATCTCCTCATCCAGACCGAAACCGATCTGGAGGCCGGAACCTTGACCTTCCGCTTCTACGGCACGCCCACCGACCGGGAAGTGATCGTCGGCGAACCGGTCACGTCCAATCCGACCAAACCACCCGCCCCGCTCTATGAAGAGGACCCCTCCCTACCGCCGGGAACTATCAAACAGGTGGATTGGGAGATCGACGGCTTAGAGGTCAGCGTGTCTCGTGTGGTCAAAGCGGCGGATGAAGTGCTACACGAGGATGAAATCGTCAGCCGCTATCGCCCCTGGCGGGCCGTCTACAAGGTTGGGCCTGGGGCGGCAGTGCCTCAAGCGGCTACTTCTGCCGTACCCCGGCGTTGAAATCAGTAAGTAAAGCGTAAAACGAAAAACGTAATATTTTTGGGGATGAGCAAAAATTGCATCTCCCGGAGTTCCTAATCGCTCAGGTCAGCCTGTTGCAACAATGCCTCGACCTGGGCCTGAGCCTCCTCGGAGAGGGGTGGTGGGGGTGGCGGCTGGCGATAATCAATCTCCACCCAATACGCGCCGCGTTCATAGACTGAGGCGACAACTTGCCCCAAATCGAGGGGCACATCAGGGTCCGGGTGGAGTAACGGCACGGGCAGCACCGGCAGCGGGTCGGTCAGTTGCAGGGGCCACACCTCGGCAATGGGCCGCCGATTCTCCCGGCAGAGGGTGACGTAGTAGGCTGCGGGCGGGACGGGGCGCTCTAAGGGGGGACGGATGCCACCCCGCAGGAGATCGATTTCTAGCAGATGGACAGCGCTGCGGAGGATTTTGCGGCGCTTGCGGAGGTAGTCATCATGCGCTTCGTGTCCCGACCGTTTATTGACCGGCGACAGGATTTCGATGATGGTCACCAATTTTTTGGTCTCGGCCTGCCGAATCTCGACGTTGTGCTGCCGAAAGGGTACTTCCAACTGCACCGCGCTTTCGACCGGGGCAGTTACTTCAAGAACATCATACGTTACATAACGGGTGGCACGGGCCACATATTTCGGCAAAAATTTTTGATTCAGGCTTGCCCGAATTTCAGATGCTAAATTGTTATGAAAATCAGACCAAAAATCTTGACGTTCAAGATAGGGGTCCATCCCCGGAAATGGTGAGCGCATCGGCCAGCCTCCTCCAACTAATTACCTATGGTAGTATACTGCAAAAGGCAGCTTGCGTAAAAAGGCGTTAACTTTGGGGCGTATTTCCTGATGGGGAAGAAGATGTTGGAACCGGCTGAAGGTTAGAAGATTTGAAAGCCTGGTTAGCAGGCTCCTATCCAACCTTCCAACCTTCCAATCTTCCAGAGAGTCAATGTCATTAAGTTAAACGGGTAGCATCCTGAGTAAACCGGAGCGGAGCGGAGGTTGTATCGAAGGGTGCGG
>CAZWZZ010000561.1:0-4925 GCA_964638395.1 uncultured Caldilineaceae bacterium | reverse complement strand
CTCCACTGGCGCACCGGAGCCAACCTCGACAATGTGTATGACCACGTCTTAGCCTCCCACCGCGCCCTACGGTTGGGGATGATTGATTACGGCCTTTTCTGGGCGGTGCGGCCTTAATCCGATTTGAAAGCTAATCCAGAGTGTGATAAGATTACAAACCAAATTGTAACTGCTCACGTCTGGCTAAATGAGACCCAAATGAGCGGGGATCAGGAGATTGGGGGATTAAAAGTTAAATTAAAAAATCTCCTAATCCCCCAATCCCCGCTTGGAGTCTTTCATTACGACGTTATGACGTTTACCTGAGTTGTCACCCTAAATCAAGCCTACAACTTGATCTACGCCTCATAACATAGTTCATCCTTATTTAATGAATAATCGTTAGACTAAGATGACCCGGTCAATGTCCAAAGGAAAACAATCAAAATGAGTACTACTGTGTGACAGGCCAACCTTAGTTAAATCGCTAAGTTTTGGCCCACAGTGCGTTAAAAACTAAAAATATTATTACGACAAATATCCATCTATTTTATTTGTACTATATTTCTAGGAGGAACCATGAGCGACGTTCGTGAAGAACAAAGCCGACCCGGTGAGGTCCTGGCCCGCACGATTGCCATTTACGTGGCGGTGATTGTGGCGGCCCTGGCCATAGGCTATTACATAGCCCTGGCCCTGATCCCCACACCAAAAATCGGGGTCATCAACGTGTTTGGCCCCATCGGCAGTATCACCGCCGAAATCCTGTCGCGGGAGATCAACTACGCGATGGATGCTGACGACATCGACGGCGTGGTGATGGTCGTCAACAGCCCCGGCGGGAGCGCCTCGGCCGGGCACGACATCTATTTCCAATTCCGCAAGCTGCGGGAGGAAAAGCCGGTCGTGGCCAGTATGGACAGCCTGGCCGCCAGTGCCGCCTATCAAATTGGAGTGGCGGCTAATGAGATTTACGCCAAACCGGCCTCGATCATCGGCAATGTGGGCGTCATCTTCTCCCAACCCCAGCCAGAAGTATTGAGCGAGAATTTCACCACCACCGGCCCCTTCAAAACGACCGGTGGGAACCCGACCACCTATCTACAAAAGCTGGATTTGCTCCACGCCGACTTCCGGGATAGCGTCGTGGCGGAACGCTCCCAAGCTCCCAACCCCCTCAAACTATCGCCTGAAGAAGTGGCCACCGGTGAAATCTGGATCGGTATCGAGGCTAAACAACTGGGTATCATCGACGAATTTGGCTCCAAGTTGGACGCGATTGAGGCGGCTGCCCGATTGGCCGGGGTCAGAAATTATGAGGTGGTCGATGTCCGCACCGAATATATCAACTCGCTGGCGGAGAGTGACCTACTGTCGGTTACGGAACTGTATGAGGAGTTTGACGCAGGCGTGGAAATCGACATCACCAGCGAAGAAACCGAATGGCCCGCCTTCCATCAAATCTATGTCCCCTTGGAGTAATCAACTTATGCGTAAAACGTGGATACCTTTTGTCGTCATTCCGGTCGTCATCATTCTGGCCTTTGTCATCTACCGGCTGGGCTATTACGGTCTCGGCTCGAGCGCCTCCTACAGCCCGCCGGATCGTCCCTTGAGCGAAGTCCAGCTTGAGGTGGCCGAGGTGGCCGAACGGCAGCAAGTGGTTGACAATCCCAGCGTCAGCCAGGGCGTGGTCGTCATCGACTACACCCACGACAACGCCTTTTTTATTGAAGAAATGAATAGTCTGCTCTCCCGCATTGTCTCTCGCGGCTTCAGCTACGAGGTTGTTTTTGACCCCGAATTTGTCGAAGATGCCGAAGAGGGCGCTCTGATCGATAAATTGAGCTACGCCAAAGCCCTCATTTTGCCCCTGCCGCGAGCGGAATACTCGGCTGAAGAGATCGACGCCATTGAGCAGTTCGTCGAGCGGGGTGGGAACGTGCTGATTATGGGCGACCCGACCCGCACCGTGATTGTCGAGGCCCTGAACAGCATCGCCGGCTCGTTTGGCATCATCTTCGCCAACGATTATCTCTACAGCCTGGAGAACAACGACAACAACTACCGGAACGTGGTCTACTCCAATTTTGGCACCAGCCCGCTCACCAACGGTTTGGAGGAAGTGGTGCTGTATGCCAGCAGTTCGGTCCAGGCCCCCGGTCACGAAATCATTATGGGGGATGAGACCACCTTCTCTTCGACCAGCGAGGGGGGGCGGGAAACGGCCTCCGCCGTCCTGACCACCAACGACCAGGTGTTGGCCATCGGCGACCTGACCTTCCTCAGCGAACCCTACAGCGCCGTTGAAAGCAACGGCATCTTCATCAACAACATCGCCGATTTTCTGACGGAGGCCCAGCCGGAATACCGGATTAGAGATTTTCCGGTCTATTTGAACACCAATGTGGACATCGTCTTCGATGATTCGTTGGTTTTCAACAGCCAATTCGAAGATGCGGTGGCCTTGAAGGAGTTTTTGGAAGGTACGGAACGCCGGGTCGATTTTACCAACGAAATCAGCAGCACGAATGATATTATTTATGTCAGCCGTTTCGACAAGGATTTGTCGGCCATCGCACCCTACTTAGAAGAAGCGAATATCGCGCTGTTGGACCCGAATGGTGAAGCGGAAGAGTTGCTCGAAGAAACCGAAGAGGTTGAAGAAACACAGGAAACGAGTGGAGAAGCGGCTCAGGACGCGCTGGTTCTGGCCGACGATGAGGAGACGGATAGCGGCCTCTTTGCGCCGGTCAGCGATACGCCGCCGGATGATGAGGAGCGTTTCGTGGCCGGTCGCATCCAAATCGAAGGCATCGGCGAGTTGGAGCGGGGCGGCACGTCCCTCTTCTATCTGCATCAGGCAGGGGACCGGAATATCCTGATCGTCCTCTCCGATACCGCCGACACCAACGCGGACGCCTTTGACCTGCTCCTCAATGGGGGGCTGGGTGACTGTCAAGCCGCGCCGCAGATTGCTGTCTGCCAGACGGATGCCCCGGAAGAGGAGTTGCCACCCAGCGTTCGCAGCAACCGCATCAGCAAAATCCTGATCGTCTCCGATGATGATGGCCGGGAGCGGGCGGATGCTCAAACCAGCGCCCTGGAATATACCGATGCCTTCAGTACCAGCACCACCTACAACACCGATGTCTGGGAGATGTCCGTCGATGGCCCTCTGGAGCTAGAAAATCTGCTCAATTATGACGCCGTCATCTGGACGACGGGGGATTATTGGGATGACAGCATCGGTCAGGAAGATGTCGATCTGCTGACGGAGTACATCCGCGTCGGCGGCAACCTGATTATGTCCGGGGCGTCGATTGCCTTCGATTGGGACCACACCGACTTTGTGGGGTCGATTGCCCACGTCGATTACCTGGATATTGCCGTCCAGGAAGACCTGGAAGTGGCCGCGCCGGATCATCAGATTGCAATGGACTTTGCCGAAGGGGACGTGTTCACCTTTACCGAGACCCCCTCCGGCGAGGAGTTGCTGATCGACGTGGTCACCCACACCCCGGATGCCCGCGTCATTTTCAGGCGTGGGCCGGACAGCGAGGAAGCGGGCGCGCCGTCGGTCATCGCTTATGAAGATGACCGTTCGAAGATCGCCTACTTTGCCTTCCCGGTCTATTTGCTGCCTAACCCCAGCCGGGCGTTGCTCATCAACAACACCGTTGATTGGTTCACCAAAAAACCGCTAGAGTTGCCGAGCGAGAGTGACTATGAGCCGTATGAAACCGACGATAGCGGCGACAGTTTCGGCGACGAAGAGGATTTTGGTGACGAGGAAGGCGGCGACGAAGAAGGCGCTGGCGAAGAAGAGACCGGCGGCGAGGAAGAGGAGACCGGCGACGGTGAAGAGGAAGAAACCGGTAACGGTGAGGAAGAAGAAACCGGTGGCGAAGACGAAGGCGGTGAGAATGGTGAAGAGACCAATTAAACCTGCCTGATTGTTTCAATACGAGATGCTATCTTTCGCCGAGGATAGCATCTCGTTTTAGAATGTCATGCTTAACGTAAGCCATAAAACAGATCAATCGAGGAGAAGATAATATGCTGAAACCAATAAACGTTTGGAAATTACCGTCAATGGCCGCCCTGCTCATCATTTTGAGTTTGCTGATCGCTGCCTGTGGGGCCGCCCCGGCTGCCGAAGAACAGGCTCCGGCGGAGGAAGCCGCCGAAGAGACGGCCCCGGAAGCGGCGGAAGAAGAAGCTGTCGAAGAAGAAGCCGCCGAGGAAGAGGTCGCTGAAGAGGCCGAACCGGCTGAAGAAGCCGAGGCGGAAGTAGCCGAGGAAGCGACTGAGGAAGAAGCCGTCGAAGAAGAGGCCGCTGCCGCCGAAGAGGATGAACCGACCGTCATTGATGAAGCCAACACCCTGGCCCGCGACGACGTCTTTGGCACCTTCGTCGAAACGGATGAGCCGGATGTCAGTACGCCCCGCAGCAATTACGGGGGCGAGTACCGCACCGTGCAAACCTCCGATGCGGTCAGCTTCCATCCCTACCTGACTTCGGACACTTCATCCAGCGGCTATCAAAACCTGGTTTATTCCGGTCAATTGATAACGGTCGATGAAGAAACGCTTGAGTTCGAGCCGTATGCCGCCGAGAGTTACGAAATCTCCGACGATGGCTTGACCTTCACCTTCAAGCTGCGGGAAGATATGAAATGGTCCGACGGTGAGCCAATCACCGCCGACGATTACCAATGGACCTACGACCAGGTCATGGACCCGGTCAATGAGTATCCCTACCGCTCCCAGACGGAGTTTATCACCTCCTACAAAGCCCTGGATGATTACACCCTGGAAGTGAAGATCGACGAAATCTACGCCCCGGCCCTCTTCAACATCGGCCTGTTTATCACCCCCCTGCCCCGCCACATCTGGGAAGATTTGGATTGGGGTGATCCCGAAACGAACCCGGAAATCAACAG
>CAZWZZ010000560.1:0-4925 GCA_964638395.1 uncultured Caldilineaceae bacterium | reverse complement strand
AATCTTCCAGCCTTCCATCAGGACGATAGAACCGTTGTTGGATATCATTCAGCCCCAAACTGTATCTATTCAGCCGTTGCCCTCAAAACAACGATGTCATAGCGGGGATTAGGAGATTTGGGGATTTTATCTAAAAATTTATCCCCTAATCCCCAAATCCCCGCGAAAAACGTTCGTTTGGGGAGGCCGCTGAACAGTTACCCCAAACTAAAATAGCCCCCAGGACTTACGGCGCATTTTATTGTCCATAGGAACATGGTATACTGAGGGTAACTTTGCATAACGTTACGTTCAACGTCTCAATGCCGAATCAGACGACCGGAGTTACCGATGATCGACCAAACCGACACCCAGTTAACGCTCGTTTGTTACAAATGTAAGCACAAATTCAACATTGCCCTCCAGACCGGCGACGCGCCGCAGGTGACCTATGTCGAGCGGGACCGGCCGCCCCAGCCGGTCGAATTTATCTTCCCCAAAATGTACATTATCCCCTGTCCCGAATGTCAATCCGAAAGTGAAGTGATGCTGTAGCCCAGCCGATACACCCCACTACGCAAACCGGCCCAGTTGTGGTACAATATCGAAAATCTGTTCGGTAGAACTGGTGCAACGGTGTCATTTCGAGCGACAAGCGACAATCGGAGATAGGGAGATTAAGAGATTAGGAGATATACTCAGTAGACCGCAGCATCCTGAGTAGATCGAGGAACGAGATTGTATCGAAGGGTGCGATTGCGGTCTACTGATACTTAATCTCCTTATCTCCCCATCTCTAATCTCCTGGGACAATGACACCCATCAGTCCTGTTAGGTTTACTTGGGGAGCAATCTGTTGTGACAATTCGTGTCTTAGCGCCGGATGTGGCCGCCAAAATCGCGGCGGGCGAGGTCGTCGAGCGGCCGGCCTCGGTCATCAAAGAGTTGGTTGAAAACGCTATCGACGCGGGGGCCAAAACCGTCCGGGTCGAGGTGCAGCAGGGGGGCAAGCGGCTGATGCGGGTCATGGATGATGGCCGGGGCATCGCTGCGGAGCAAGTGCCGCTGGCCTTTGCCCGCCACGCTACCAGCAAGCTGGCCTCCATCGACGACCTGAGCCGGGTGACGACGCTCGGCTTTCGGGGAGAGGCCCTGGCCTCGATTGCCGCCGTCTCCCGGCTGACCCTTGTCTCCCGCCCCACAGAGCAACCGGCCGCCACCCGCATCCGCTTCGAGGATGGCCGCCAGGTCGATCTCGGCCCGGCCGGATCGCCCGGCGGGACGATCATCACCATCGAAAATCTTTTCTACAACGTCCCGGCCCGCCTCAAATTCCTCAAAGCGGACGCCACCGAGATGGGCCACATCCAGCGCATCGTCTCCCATTACGCCCTGGCCTACCCCCACATCCGCTTCAGCCTGCAAAATGATGGCCGCCAAACCTTCCAGACCAGCGGCAATGGCGAGCTGTTCGACGCCCTGGCCGCCCTCTTTGGTTTGGAGACGGCCCGGCAGATGATCTGGGTCGAGAGTGACCCGGACGACGCCACGGCCGGCGGGCCGGTCGTCTCCGGCTATGCCGGATCGCCCACCCTCCATCGCGGCCTGCGGGATCAACTGATCTTTTTTGTCAACCGCCGCTGGATTCAAGATCGCGCTCTGAACCAGGCCGTGGTCCAGGCGTATCATACTTTTCTGCCCACCCAGCGTTACCCCATCGCCGTGCTGAATATCGACCTGCCCCCGGAGCAGGTGGATGTCAACGTTCACCCGACCAAAGCCGAGGTCAAGTTTCAGGAGCCGCGCCAGATTTTCAAGGTGGTGCAGCGCACCGTGCGGGAGGCTGTGGTCGCTGCTGCGCCGGTGGCCAATTACGGCCAGCAAGTCACGCCCGACTTCGGTCCCGATTTTGGCGGCCACGCCGGGGATACCGCCCCCTGGCACACCGCCGGCGGCCACGGTTCCGCCCACAACCAACTGGGCTTCGAGGTGCAACGCACCTCGCCGACGGCGTTCGATCATTGGGATTTTGAGGAGAGTGAGGAGCCGTCGCTGGGCGGCTCGGACAAGATGCCGCTGATGCGGGTCATCGGCCAGGTGCAGCAGATGTACATCGTGGCCGAAGGCCCGGACGGCCTCTATCTGATCGACCAGCACGCCGCCCACGAGCGGATTTTGTATGAAAAGCTGATGGCCCAGAAAGCGGAGGCCGCCGTGGCCCGCCAGCAGTTGCTCGAGCCGGTCACCGTCGAGCTACCCCCCGGCCAGGCCGCCCTGCTGGAGGCCGAAGGGGAGGTGCTAACCGCCGTCGGCTTCGAGATCGAACCCTTTGGCGGCCACACCTACCGCCTGCGGGCCGTGCCGGAGATGTTGGGCCACACCGACCCGGCCCAGGCCCTCGTCGATATCCTGGCCGAGATGACCGACGGGGCCATCCCCCTGGCCAGAGAGACCCACGAAAAGGTGGCCATCACCGTCTGCAAGCGGGCCTCGGTCAAGGGGGGCCAGACCCTCTCCCGCGAGGAGATGCGGGAGCTGGTTCGCCAACTGGAAGCAACCACCGCTCCCCGCACCTGCCCCCACGGCCGGCCGACGATGGTGCATCTCAGTCCGGCCCAGTTGGCGCGGGAGTTTGGGCGGATTCGGTGAGGGACAAGTATTGAGTCTAATCCAGCGCGGCGGAAATTTTCCGACAGGTAACCGCTTGCCAGGACGTGCCAAATCCCGGCCTCTTGCGCTTGAAACGAGGGATTTGGCACGCCTGACCGAGCGAAAGTAGTCATAATAACTGGCGGCAGTCTGCTGCTATCGTGTACTACTTAGGAATGAGAATTAAATAACTTACCCGTTTTCCTTGCTCCCCTAAAACGTGAAACGTAAAACGTAATGACTTACTCAGAAAACCCTTACGTTTTACGCATGTAACTATTCAGCAGCCTCCCCAAACGATCACTTTTCGCGGGGATTTGGGGATTAGGGGATAAATTCTTAGATAAAATCCCCAAATCTCCTAATCCCCGCTATGAAATCGCTGTTTTTAGGACAACGGCTGAATAGATACTTACGCATTACGTTTTATCACGAACATTGAACTGGGTAATTTATTTAAGTGCCGTTCCTTAGTCGTTCCCCGGTAGGAGCGTTTACAGAGGGCAATAGAATCTTGACGAACAAAGCCAGAGCAATCATCATTATGGGCGTTTCCGGTTCGGGCAAGACGACCATTGGCCAGGCCCTCGCCGAGCGGCTGGGCTGGCCTTTCTACGACGGAGACGACTTTCATCCCCCGGCCAACATCGACAAAATGGCTCGCGGCATCCCCCTGGATGATGCCGACCGGCTGCCCTGGCTACGGGCCATCCATAATTTTATCGTGGTCTGCCTGCGGAGAAACCAATCGGTCATTATGGCCTGTTCTGCCCTGAAACAGAGTTATCGGGAGCGTCTGTCTAAAAACCGGCCCGACATCATTTTTGTCTACCTGCGCGGCGATGACGAACTCATTCTGAGACGGATGCGGGCGCGGCAGGACCACTTTATGAAAGAGGAGCTGCTCAAAAGCCAGTTCGAAGCGCTCGAAGTACCGGAGGCGGCCATCGTGGTTGATATTGAGGCCGGGGTGAACAGAATCGTCGACCGTTTGCTTGAAAAGTTAGGGTAGTCCGCCCCCCCCGCCTTCTTCAATTAGACATTTAGACATTTAGACATTTAGACGGGGTCCCCTTCTTTCTCTCTGTAAAAGTAAATGGCATCAGCAGGTCAAAACAAAACCGCGCCGCTCGCTACCCGGAACGAAAAACCCCCAAAGGGGTCCGGGCACTCCTGCACAGGGGGTGCCGTTCGATGGGGCAGCCTGTCTCAGGGGGAGGCCGGGGTTCACACCTTCAGGGGGTGGGGACGGGGCGGTTTAACAGTGTTAAGATCAGTATAGTACAGGGGGGGGTGGGTTGTCAAGGGTTCGCCTTAAATCACCAAAAACATTGACATAATTTGTTAGTGGTGTTATTCTGATTGATATTGCGATAATCACACCCAGACCCTAAAGGTTTCAGAATGTGATTTCTTGACCAGATTTAGCGCCAATTGGCTCAGATTTTCGCCTGAAGTTGATGGCGGAAACCTTTAGGGGCTTGAACTGCGTCACTTATAATTGTCATGGGGCATAGCCATTGACCACCACCAACCTTGAAAACGAACTGTGGCAAACCGCCGTCAATCTGCGGGGCACGGTCGCTCCGGCGGATTACAAACATTACGTCCTGCCCCTGCTCTTTATGCGCTACCTCTCCCGGCGGTATGAGGAGCGGTATACCCAACTGACAATGCTGCTCAAGGATCAACGGAGCGAGTATTATACCGGCGATGCGGACATCGACCGGGAAATTTTGGAAGACCCGGTGGAGTACACCAGCCACAACGTCTTTGTCGTCCCGCCCGAAGCGCGGTGGGATTATATCCGCCGCCACGCCCACGCCGACGACATCAAAATTAAGCTGGACCGGGCGATGGGCTTGCTGGAAGAGGCCCACCCCAAGCTGAAGGGGTTGCTGCCGCCCATCTATGCCCAGAGCAACCTGACGCCGGACCAGGTGGCCGGGTTGATTAACCTTTTCTCCAAGGAGATTTTCAGCAAGCCGGATGGCACCGACGTGTTGGGCCGGACCTATATGTATTTCATCTCCACCTTTGCCAGCACCGAGGGCAACCGGGGCGGCGAGTTCTCGGCGGGGCTGCGAATGGCCCTTCTGCGGGCAGACGGCCGTTACACCCGCCTGCTCTCCCTGTGCGATTCCGTGCTCTCCACCGACGGGGCGGCCGCCGATCTCAGAGCCCGCGCCATCCTCTACCGCGCCAGGGCGCAACGGGCCGGAAACCGCGGAGATGCAGCCTACCGCGAGTACCGCAGGCTTGCCCGTCTATACCCGGAGCATCCCACCTCCCGGGAG
>CAZWZZ010000559.1:0-4926 GCA_964638395.1 uncultured Caldilineaceae bacterium | reverse complement strand
GGAAATCTGGATTCTCCAGCACAATGTATTTTCTACTCCCTACCTGAAATCAATTAGTTGATGAGATTATTATAAATTGTCTAACGAATAGTGAAATAGACACACGAAGGGTTTTTAAGTCCCAAGCATTGACAACCAATGGAGAATATTACGGTGTTTTGGATTTTTTGCGGCCTAACAATCTTATTCTCTGTCCAACGCCACCGAAAAGATTCCGTGGACTTGGACACCTGTAAATTTTTACGGTCACTCGTCCACTGCATTGTTTCTGGTGGACAACTCCTCGTAATTATACCCCCATTTGCCTACCTTGTAAATTTGGCTAGAATAGGACTAAAGTACCAGAACAAATGTTTATGGTAGCTCATACTAGCCAGGGAGGGCCAAAAATGTCACCTCAAACGCCTGATTAATGGATCAAGTCTGCCGGGAATGGGGTTGGCCGTACATAGCCCGGTTGATACCTTATGACAAAATCAAAACTCATTCGATTCGATACAGAATAATCGACGGTTGGCCCGTCGGGGCGTAGGCCCGGCTGATTTCGCGCAGCCTGAAGCCCGCTGCGGCCAGGGCCAGCCGGGCTTCGGTCTCGGAGCGCCAGGTGGGGAAGGCGATCAGATGACCCGGCGCGGCTCGTTCAGCCAACGCTGTCGGCGCTGCCCAATATTGCAAATCATACGGATAACTCCACAAATGAAAGCGCCACTGGCTGCCCAGCCAATGGTGGTAAAGGGTGGTGTCGGCCCCGACGTTACTGCGCAGATAGGCCACGATCTGGTCGATGCCGCTCAGGGCGGCGCTGTGGCTGCCGAGCGGGTAGCGAGCGTTGGCGGCATCCCGTACCGGGCCGATCTGAACGGTCAGTAGCAGGAGGAGCAGCGCCGCCCCGGCGAGGCGGCTCCAGGGGTGCCGTGGCGTCGGCCACCACTTTTTTAGGAGCAGCCAGGGGAGCCACACCATCCGGGCCAGGAGCAGCGCCAACAGCGGCACCAAGCCCAACAAGTAGCGATCCCAGACCTGGAACGACAGCAGGACGTGGCCGAGGAGGAAGATAAGGCTGAAGAGGATGAGGAGGAGGTCGGTGAGGGGGGGGATGGGGGGATGGGGAGATGGGGAGATTGGGGGATTAGGGGAGTGGGGGATTGAGAGATTAGGGGATGGGGAGATTGGGAGATTGGGAGATTGGGAGAGTGGGAGAGTGGGGGGGGGAGGAGTAAGATGGGGTAGGGTGTTTGGGGTGGGACGCAGGAGGCGGTAGGTGTCGTAGATGAGGAGGAGGGGCAGGCCGAGGAGGAAAATTGTGTTGAGCAGGGGCGAGGCGGTGGCGTAGGCTAGAATGTCCAGGAAGCCGCTCCAGCGGTCAGCAAAGTGGCCGCTGCCGACTGCCAGTCCGCCGTAGTTGGTCAGGCTCAGTTGCCAGAAGCCGGGCTGGTGGCGGTTCCAATCCCACCAGAGGGCGGGCAGGAAGATTAGGGCGGTGGTTAGGAGGAGGGGGAGGGCGTATAAAACGTAAAACGTAAAACGTAAAACGTAAAACGTGAGGCGTGAGAAGGCGGTGTTTGTGCTGTTTGTTTCGATGTTTAGTAGCCCCCAACAACCTGAGTAGCGAGAGCGTATCGAAGGGTGGGGGGGGGAACGATCACTCGCGGCGTAACACCGTATCCAAAACAGCCCCAGCGCCAGCGGGATAAAAAAGAGACCCTGCTGCTTAGTAGCCAGGGCCAGACCGAGCCACACCCCGGCCCAAATCGCTCCTCCTTGAGCGGCGGCCAGACAACCGGCCAGTGCCAGAGTCACCAGCAGGGGGTCGGTCAGGGCGGTCGGGGCCAGCATCAGGCTGAGGGGGGAGAGGGCCACCAGCCAGGCGGCGATTAGCCCGACGGCGTCGTTGTACAACGTTTGGCCCAGGCGAAAGGTCAGGCCGACGGTGATGACCGTGGCGATGAGCGACGGCAGACGGGCCGCCGTCAGCGTCGGGCCGAGAAGCCACATCGAGGCGGCGATGGTGTACAGAAAGAGAGGCGGTTTGTCGATGGGGATGGCGGTCAGCCAGGGATTGCTACCGCTGGCGATGGGTAAGGCCCAGGTGGCGTACAGGGCCTCGTCGTGGTGGAACGGTTGGCTGGTTAGCAAATTGAGAGGCAGGAGGAGCGCGGTCAACAGCGCCAGGGCCAGGCCCCAGCGGGTGAGCGAGACCCCCGGATTTTTAGCGGCGGTGGGACTCAGTAGATCCATATTTGATGCTCGGAAGGGGTTTGCCACCCCGACCGCCGGTCACAGACCGGCTCGTAGCCTAAGAATTTGGATGCACCGGGGCTACTTTTTGGCGGCATAGCCTAACCAGCGCAAATCCCCCTCCTTTTTGCGCCATTTAGGGCGAACCTTGACCCACAGGTCCAGGTAGACTTTGCTCTCGACGAGGGCCTCGATTTGGGGCCGGGCCAGTTGGCCGATCTGTTTGAGGGTGCGCCCTTTGTGGCCGATGACGATTTTCTTCTGGGATTGGCGCTCCAGGATGATGTTGGCCCCGACGTAGACCAATTTTTCGTGCCGCCATTTGAACTCGACGACCCGAACGGCCAGGGCGTGGGGCACTTCCTGGTGCAGCACGGCCAGGGCCGCCTCGCGGATCAACTCGGCGGCGATGAAGCGGGTTTGCTGGTCGGTCACCTGGTCGGCGGGGAAGTAACGAGGACCGAGGGGCAGGTGGTCGATGATCTGGCGCAGCAGGTCGGTTAAATTCTTCTCCTCGGTGGCCGAAATCGGTAACCAGGCCCGGACCGGGTAGAGATCGAGGAAAGGTTGCTCCATGCCCTCACGGACATCGGCCAGGGTGTCGATTTTGTTGAGGGCCAGCAGCACCGGCGGAAAGTCCACGTTGTGGCGGCGGGCTATTTTTTCGGCGTTGTGGAGAGCCTGGGCCACCAGGTGGTCGGCTTCCGTCGGCGGACGATTGCCCTCCACCAGCCATAGGATGAGATCGGCATCGGTGATGGCCGCCTGGGCCGTCTCCACCAGATATTCGCCCAATTTGTGGAGCGGTTGGTGGATGCCGGGCGTATCGACAAAAACGATCTGGGCCGGGGGAAAGTCGGCCAGCTCCCCCTGTGTCGTCGGCAGGGTCAGGATGCCGAGCAGTTGATCTCGGGTCGTTTGCGGTTTGGGGCTGACGATGGCGATTTTCTGCCCCAAAAAGCGGTTCATCAAGGTCGATTTGCCGACGTTGGGCCGCCCGACCACGGCCACGAAGCCGGAACGATGGTCAGCCGGGAGGTCGTCGTCAAACAGATCGTTTGCTTCAAGATCGGTATATTCAGTCTCGTTAAAGGGATCTGAGGAATTTGACATTATCTAGGGCAGAATTTCAAAATATTGACAATGAGTAGGGCGAATAATGTTAAAATCTCTTTGATCGACAGTCAATATACGTTGATTGTTCAGAGGTGTCTTGGGTGTCTGAGGCAAAAATACCGGCAATAGATTGGAGGAAAGCAGTCCCACTTTGTTGTCGATCAATGGACTGATGGTCAATGTAGCTTTCCAAAATTTCGTTCACCAGGGCATCCGGTTTTTTTTGATATTTCGCTGCGATTAAAGTGATTTTCTGGACAATATCATCACGAATGGTTATGTTATTCATTGCTTATCGCCTCCAATTGTGTAATCTTATCTGGAATTAGAGCAATGTCAATTGCCCCTTACGAGGCTACTATGCTTCAAGAAGCCAACGAAAAGGGATTAAAATCAGTATCCCGGTCATAATAATCTTCTCGTTCGGCCTGTTTCAGGAAGCCGACCAGGGCGTAGGTGGCCGGGGTGAAAATGACCTCGATGCCGACTTTGAAGATGTAGTTGGCCACGATCAGGCTGGGCACGATGACCCAGGGGAAGACGCCAAAGAGGGCGGCGATGAGGATGAAGATGACGGTGTCGATGCCCTGGCCGACGAGGGTGCTGCCGATGGTCCGGCTCCACAGCCAGCGGCCCTGCATGGCCACCTTCATTTTGGCCAGGATGATGCTGTTGGAAAACTCCCCGGCCACGTAAGCGGTCAGGCTGGCGATGACGATGCCCCCGGAGGCGACCCCGCCCAGAATAGCATCGTAGGCGGCTTGCCCGGCATACCCCTCCCAGGCCGCTTCGCCCGGCATCAGGCCGACCAGCCAGAAGGTCAGGGCCATCAAAATGGCCGCGCTAAACCCGGCCCAGATCACCCGCCGCGCCCGTTTGTAGCCATACACCTCGGTCAACACATCACCGAAGATGTAGCTGATGGGGAAAAGCAGCGTCCCGGCGTCGAAGGCCAGGGGCAGCCCCAGAATGGCGACGCCCCAGTCGATGATTTTGGCAGCCGAGGCGATGTTGCTCAACAGCAGCACGGCTACAAAAATGGCCATAATAAGATCGTAATATTTGTAGGCTTTTGGCATAAATCTCTCTTGATCCAAACAGGACGAATGTCGTTAAGTTGAGCAATGATAGCACCCCTCGATACGGTTTCGCTACGCTTACCTACTCGGGCTGCTACGAACTCAGGCAGTTCCAAGATTTAAATGATCCCAAAGTTAGATGATGAGTCAGTGGTCAGTTGTCATTTGTCCTTTGCAACGGACCACTGACAAATGACAACTGACCCCAAGCTCCGATTTTTGGGATCATTATTTTTCTGGAACTCCCTCAATGGCTATTGATTGTAGCACACGCCCTTAAAAAAGGCACACTCGGGTGGGGGGCGTCTGTAGCCATCAACGCCCCCCCCTTGATTTTGTGAAAATTGGGGTTTGGCCCATAATGAGAAGATGACTTATCTGGATGATAGAAAGGATGTACACTAATGGCAAAACGAGGTGAATTAGCCAAACTGCTGGCCGTCTTGTCCCTCGGCGGCGCGCTGGGGGCGGGCATTATGGCCTTGCTGGCCCC
>CAZWZZ010000558.1:0-4926 GCA_964638395.1 uncultured Caldilineaceae bacterium | reverse complement strand
TTTCTTGGAGATACCCAAGAGACTTGTCTCCTTGTGCTATCTATGTACAATAGTTATGACAAATAATAATCAAGGGGCGATAGCAACAGCATGGAACTCAACAT
Organism: uncultured Caldilineaceae bacterium; assembly: GCA_964638395.1. Lineage (GTDB taxonomy): Bacteria > Chloroflexota > Anaerolineae > 4572-78 > J111 > CAZWZZ01. Next base: position 4,822 of record CAZWZZ010000558.1, on the reverse strand, counting down.
CAGAGATGTGCGGGCACAGATGCCCAACTATGAGAATTACAAGGATTGGCAACGGGAGGGTGACATCTTGGGCATTGCCATCCACCACTCGGCCACGGCGGATCGGGTCAATGGCGCACCGGTCGGCGATGCCTTCACCTTTTTCAACTACCAGGTCCATACCCGGGGCTGGGCGCACGGCGGCTACAACTATGTCATTCCCGGCAATGGCGAAATTCAGTATGCTCTGGATGAGAAAATTGCCGCTTACCACGCCGGCTTCAAAGACCCCGATGACTCGGAGGGTTTGGAGTCGGGCCAATATTGGAACAATCACTACCTGGCCATTTGTGTCGCCGGCTGGTTCAATCTGAGCCGCACTTATGTTGATAGCAACGGCCAGACACACCCCATCCCCAACAATTACATAAGCCCAACCATTGCCCAGCAGGAGTCGCTGATCCCCTTGATCCAGCAGCTCCGGCGAAAATATAACATTCCGGTTGAAAATGTGCGGGGCCATCGAGAGTTGCACGGCAACAGCACCAGTTGCCCCGGCGGAAACTTCAACCCGGCGGAGCTGCGGGAAAAATTGCGGGCCGAGGACGAGGCCAGCCAGGAGCCGTTGCCCGACTCCTATCCCGACCCCCTGCCGGAAGTCGAACCGGGCGAACACGTTCTCATCCTGCCGGATACGGATCGTTATTTGGATATTTCGCTGGCGTATGTCTGGAAATTTTTGCCGGATGTCACCTTTGCGCTGGAAGAGGCTCGGGGCCGGTGGGACTACATCACCGTGGTCGGGGACACGGATGTCGTCAGCGACAGCCAAATGGCCTACCTGTGGGGCGGCGGGGCCAAGCTGGTGCAGCGCATCGCCGGCGACCCGACCAGCGTTCAGGCTATTCTGGATGATCTGGTCCAGAAAGAGGTTCGTTTCTTGAGCGCCCCGCCCGATGACGGCCCGGAGCCGGAGCCGGAGCCGTGGCAAACCTACATCGTCCAACCCGGCGACACGCTGTCGGCCATTGCCCGACAGATATATGGCCGTGCTTCGCTGTGGTCGCTCATCTTTGAAGCCAATCGGGATATTTTGAGCGATCCGGGCAGCATCAGCCCCGGCCAAACATTGAAAATCCCACCCGCCCCCGACGCCTAGTTTTGGAGCAAGTATGGCCCACCGCCCCTCCCAACTGTTAGAAATTTTGCGCTCTGCCGGCCCGGCCGCCGCCGTTCTGAAATCGGCGGCCCAGACTGACCGGGGGCTGGCCAGCAATCTGCGTTACCCCTTCCTGGCCATCGTCGGCCAGATGGAGGTAAAAATCGCCCTGATCCTGGCCCTGATTAACCGCTCCATCGGCGGGGTGTTGCTCATCGGAGCCAGGGGGACGGCCAAAACCACGGCGGTGCGCGGCCTGCTCGATCTGTTACCCATCATCGAGCGGAGTACCTGTGAGTATGGCTGCGAGCCGGAGGATTTGCACACTTACGGCATGGATGGAGTCTGTAAGGAGTGCGCCCAGAAGTTGGGCATGGGCGACCCCATCACCAAACCGGAGCCGATGCGTCTGGTGGAGTTGCCGCTCAATGCCCGTCTGGAGGATGTGGTCGGCGGCATCGACGAACGAGCGGCGCTGGAGAAAAAACGGATGACTGTCGAGCGGGGTCTCTTGACCCAGGCCGACCTGAACCTGCTCTACATCGACGAGGTCAACCTGCTGGACAAGATGATCGCCGATGCCATTCTGGATGCGGCGGCCCAGGGCCAATACACGGTACGCCGGGGACCGGTCGCCTCTACCTATCGCTCCCGACTGACCCTGGTCGGCTCGATGAACCCCGAAGAGGGCGACCTTCGCCCGCAGATTTTTGATCGTTTTGGGTTGCGGGTCTTGGTGCGGGGCATTAAAGAGCCCGACCAACGGCTGGAGATTTACCGGCGGTCGCTGGCCTACAAAAATAAACCCTACAAATTTGTGCAGGATTGGGCCGCCGAAACTGCCGCCGCCGCCGCCGAGGTAGCCGAAGCCAGGAAACGGCTGCCCAAAGTCACCTTTGGCCAGGGTGTGCAAGAGGAGGGGCTGCGCTGGATTCAGGCGTTGAAAATCGACAGCCACCGGGCGGAGATGACCCTCTTTGAGGCGGGCCGGGCCTTTGCCGCCGCCGACAGCCGCCTGGAGGTGACGGTGGATGATCTACGGGCCGTCGCGCATCTGGCGCTCCGCCAACGCCAAACCGATTTTGCGGCGAAATATTTTGCCACCCAAAATAAAGAGGAGGAGCAAATCGAAGCCGTTATTCAGAAATCCTCTAAAAAAGCCTCCCGTCAGAAAAAAAAGAAAGCCTCATCTAAAAAACCCACCTCAGACAATCATCACCCAAAAAAAGAGGCTGAACCGGACAGTGCGGTTCAGCCTGAAAATTAATCAAATTTGTACGGCGTTAATGGGCCCATCGGGCCGCCGAGGGCATCGACGTTCGCGCCGACGGCGGGGTGATCGAGCCGACGACCTTCCCCGTTTCAGGGTGGCTCTGGCCCGGTGCCTCCGCCTCGGGAAAGGGCACGTCGAGCAAGTCGCCCACAGTCCGCAACGTTTGCTCGCAGGCACCGGGGATATATTTCAAGATTTGGGTCATCTTGAAGGCCACCTGCTCTTTTTTAATTGTGCCAAAGTTGCCGGCAATATTGACCAACTCGACAAACTTGACCAGCGTATCTTCATCAACCGTGGGGATATGGCTGATGGCGAAATTGGCGGTCGCTTCAACGTGTAATTTTTTGATGGCGTCAGTTCCGCTAGACATAGGTCCTCCCGTTGGTCTAATAGGGTCTCATCCCCCCAATGGGACAAGACCGGCTTATTTGATTACGAGACTTTGGTCACAAACTTATTGATAACGGCGCTTGGGTGTAGCCGCCATCTCCAAGCCAATGAGGCGATATTCCGGTAGAATTGCTTCGAGTCGGGAGAAATTGGGGTTGAGCGGTGGGGGTGAGGTCGAGAGTCGGGTTTGAACCTGACGGGCCTCGAAAATAAGCCGCCAGGTATTGGCCATCACGTGATCCTTGTGGTTCATCCATTCGTGAGCGGTGTTCATCATCGGTCTCCTGTGTCTTTAAGATTAGCACAATGTGGGGCATCTTGTTTGACGAACGGCTGACAAGAGTCTGACTAAATCCGGTCAGGTTGCTGACAAGCTTGATAGTCGGCCTGCGTAACGCCACCGTGGCAAGCGCGGAACTGACACATTCGCCGGGAGAACCTATCTTGACGCTTTTAAGGAACTTGCCCTGTAGTGTACCATAAAATAACGAGCCTAACCGTTAAGATAGCGTAAAGTTCCGTTAAGTTTCCGTAAAGATTTATACGATTTGTTTGGGAAACCCTTCACTACATTCAGTAGACCGCCGCATCCTGAGTAAACCGAAGAATGAGGTTGTATCGAAGGGTGTAATTGCGGTCTACTGATACCGCTCTACTAAACCAGGACTATTCGAAGGTCAGCAAATAATCGACCAAAGCGGTCAACTCTTCCTCCAACAAAACCACCTGATAGGCGTTGGGCATAATCGGCTCGTACCCCTCGACGATGTAGGCGCGGGGTTTGAGGATCGACTCCCGTAGATAGATGCGGACGGTCTCGGCCTGGCCCTGGTAATCGGGAGAGGCAATCGTCTCTTCGCTGCGGCTGACCAGGCCAATCATCGACGGCCCTTGTAAGCCTCGATCATCCTCCGGCTCAACCGCGTGACAGGCAATACAGCCTTTGGCGGTGAACAGGGCCAGGCCCTCATCGTTTTCGGGCACGGCGGGGGCCGCAGCCGGGGCATTATCGCCCCCGCAGGCGCTCAGCAGCAGCATTAAACATAGCAGGATAATTTGGGTTAACCGAAAAATCATTGAAACCTCTGTAACTTTGTCAAAACTTTGAATAAGTATAGGCGTTACGCAGTTGAGCGGCAAACGCATCCCTTCGACAAGCCTTTCGTCAAGCTCAGGATGCCCTGAGAGACTGTTTTAAAAGCCCCCCCAGCCCCCCAAAGGGGGGAGACAAAACCGACTACTCGAGCGAGTTCCCCCCGCTGGGGGGTTAGGGGGGGCCTCTTACCGTCGTTTATCCCACGGTTCAGACTTTTAAAAGGACGCGGCCTCGATACGCCTGTTTCAGGCTACTCGGCACGCGAACTACGTAACTTTTATTTATACTCGGCCAGGCTCATTCCGGTTAAGGAGGAACGACGAGAAATCCTACCGGACGGTCGTTTGTGACCAAACCTCCGGGCGGATTTCTCGCTAATCTACAAAAGGACACGGAGACGTTATTTAAGCGCCGGTCACCGAGATTGTCCTACTCCTCCTCCTCCATTCCATCTTCCATCTCGCCCTCGCCGTCGTCCATCTCTTCCATTTCATCTTCCATTCCATCTTCCATCTCGCCCTCGCCGTGGTTCATCTGGCCGTGGCCCCCTGTCATCCCTTCGGTGACCTCGACCGCCACGGTTTGGGAGCCGGCCTGCTCAAAATTGAGGGTCAATTCGAAGGTGTCCCCCACGGCCAGCTCTTCTTGGATGCCCAGCAGCATCACGTGCAGCCCGCCCGGCTCCAACGTGGCAGAGCCGCCGGCCGGGATGGTGATTCCCCCCTCGACCGGTCTCATGCTCATCACCTCATTTTCGTCGATGGTCGTTTCGTGCAGCTCGACGGTTTCGGCTACATCCGTCTCGGCGCTGACCAGCGTATCGTCACTCTCCCCTTCATTCATCAGCATCATATAGGCCGCGCCGTTGGGGATAGAGGCCCGGGCGAACGGCTCCATGACCATAATCCCCCCGGCGTCCATT
>CAZWZZ010000557.1:0-4927 GCA_964638395.1 uncultured Caldilineaceae bacterium | reverse complement strand
GCGAGGTCGGCTTCCCCCTCTCTTTTCTCATGATACCAGGGGCGAGGCAACTCGGAGAAACGGTGGTTTGCAAAAGTAGCTTCAAGCCGAGTTGCCTCGCCCCTACGCCACTGAACGCAATATAGGAGCAACCGATGCCCCCAAAAATCGAATTTGCCGACAACTTACCCTCAAGCCCCGAACAGCAGGCCACCTTCGAGGCGCTATTGCAAGCGATGTTCCCGACCTACGACCGGCTCATCGTTGAGCAAGAATTCTCCCAGAACAGCTTTAGCGGCAGTTGGGTTTTTCTGGTGCAGCGGGTCAAAACCGGCCGGCGTCACCTGCCGGTGGTGGTCAAAATTGCCGCCCGCAGCCTGATCGAGCAAGAGTGGCGAGCCTACGGCCAGTATATCCGGGAGCGCTGGCCGGCCACCGCCCCCATCAAAGCGCCGCCCGTCGCCGCCGAGGATCTCAGCGGCCTCTTTTACGACGTCGTCGGCGAGGGGATTTTTCCGGTGACCAGCTTCCGCGCCTTCTGTCTGGCCGAGTCCACCACCCTGCCCCAGATCGAAAGCCTGCTCAAACGCTTTACCGCCGTCATCGACCAGGCCTTTCGCTTCAGCCAAAAAGCGGCTCAGGTCCGGCTGGGGGCGCTCTACGACCGGCTGCTGCCGGTTAATCTGTTGCTGGTGCCGTTGCCGGAGTCCGTCCCCCCCCCGGCCCCCCAAAGGGGGGAGCAAAAGAAAACAATTCCCCCCTCTGGGGGGTTAGGGGGGCCAAAATCGCCACAAACTAAGCCGTCCGTGCCTCCGACGACTCCCACCATCACCCCCACCCACCGCCCGACGCCCCCCCCGGAACCGGGCGCGGTCATCCGGCTGGAGGGTTTTGCCGTGACCAAGGTCGATCTCAAATATGGCTACATCACCCTCAACCTGCCCCCACCGGCTGAGGGGCAACGGCTGCCCGGCGATGCCTACACCGTGCGCTTCAAATATGCCGCCGACCAACCGCTCCCGGCCTACGCCGTCGGCCAGATCATGCCCCCGACCAAGGGCCGCCTGCTCGACACCCGCCGCAGCCAATGGCAGGCGATCATCGCCGCCGATCTGGCCGAGACCGGCGTCGATCTGACCGCGCCCCGGCTGGCCCTGCCCGATGGCGGCAGCTTGCCCAACCCCTTTCTGGCCCTGCCCGCGCTCCTGAACCGGCGCATCGACCTCAAGGTGGATGCCATCCACGGCGACCTGAACGTCGAGAACATCCTGGTCGATCCCGACGCCCTCGATCTGCGGCTGATCGACTTTGCCGAGGCCCGCTGGGATCACGTCCTGCACGACTTTTTGCGGCTGGAGACGGAGATCGTCGCCAAGCTGATCGCCCCGCTGCTGGTTGCCGCCGAGCGCCCGTTGAGTGCCATCCGCGCCTTTTACGAGCAACTGCACACCGCCGCCTTCGAGCGGGACTCCTTCCACACCGCCCGCTCGCCCGACCCAACCCTGCTCAAGCCGTTTGCCCTCCTCAAAACGATCCGCGCCCTCGGTCGTCGCTACGGTCTCCTCGAAGGGGCGCCGGTTGCTGATTACTACCGCTGCCTGATTATCTATCTGCTGGGGGCGCTCAAATTCAGCAACCTGAACCGGGCCGCCAAACAGACCGCCCTGTGGGGCGCGGCCACGCTGCTCGATCTGCTGGACAGCCCGCCCCCGGCCCCACCCCAGCCCGGCCAGCGGCTCAACGACCGCTACCAAATCGACAACATACTGGGGGTGGGCGGCATGGGGGCCGTCTTCAAGGGGCAGGATTTGACCCTGGCCCGCGACATCGCCATCAAAATTATGCACCCGGCCATCGCCCGCCAGCCCGAACTCCAGGCCCGGTTCCGGCGGGAGGCCCAGACCGCCGCCCAGCTCAACCATCCCGGCATCGTCCAGGTTTATGATTATGGCCAGAGCGATGATCTGCTCTACATCATTATGGAGTACGTCCCCGGCGACAACCTCCAGCGCATCCTGACCTCGCTGCGGGCCAACCGCCGCTGGCTGCGGCTGGTCGAGGCCGTGGCCATCGTCCGCCAGGTTTGCCAGGCCCTGGAGTATGCCCATCGTCAGGGGGTGCTGCACCGCGATCTCAAGCCGAGCAACGTTATGCTCAAGGCCGAGGCCAGCGACGACCTGCCCTATCGCCCGGTGGTGGCCGACCTGGGGCTGGCCAAGCTGCTGACCCGCGAAGGGCTGACCATGAGCGGAGCCGTTCTGGGCACGCCGGCCTACGTCTCGCCGGAGCAGGCCCTCGGCCGGCCCCTCGAACCCCGCAGCGACATCTACGCCCTGGGCATCCTGCTGTATGAGTTGATGACCGGTCAGCCCCCCTTTCCGGCGGTGACGATGGCCGAGGCCGCCCATTACCACCCCGACGCCCCCCTGCCCGAACCCCGCTCGCTGCGGCCCGACCTGCCGCCCGCCGTCGAGCAGGTCATCACCCGCGCTCTGGCCAAACGGCCCGCCGACCGCTTCCCCGACGCCGCCGCGATGGCCGACGCCCTGGCCGCCACCCTGGAGACGGCCACTCAGGTTATGAGCGCCCCGCCCGGTCTGGAGCAGCCGGTCAGCCTGATGACCCGCGCCTGGGCCGACGAGGTCACGCCCCAGCCGCCGGAGATCGCCATCGACCTGCCGCCGCTCCCGCCCGCCGCCCCGGACGCCGCCCCGCCGGGCTTCATTCAGGGGGATGTCGTTCCCGGCAGCATCAGTAGTGGTGACAACAACATTTACGGCCTGATCGAGGCCGGCACCGTACAGATTGGCCATTACGCCCAGATGTATATTGGCGGCGGGCAACCGGCGGACGACCCCGGCGACCTGGCCCGCCTCTTTAGCGCCCTTTACCACCAGATCGAGACCCGCCCGGCCGACCCGGATGTGGAGCGAGCCGAGCTGCGCCAACTGGTCGAGCGCATCGAGCAGGCAGTGACCAAAGAGGGGGCGACCAACCCCAACAAGCTGACCCGCTGGCTGCGGGACCTGGCCCGCCTGGCCCCGGATGTAGGCCGCCTGGCCCTGGCCGGCCTGGCCGCCCCCACCGGCGGAGCCGCCCCCGCCATCCGCCGCCTGGCCGCCAAGCTCCGACCGGAGATGGGGGACGGCTGACTGTGGCCACCGGCGAGGGGAAGAACGGGACGCAGATTGTCGCAGATTAACACGGATAAAAATATTAAAAATCTGCGTCATCTGCGTTGATCTGCGTCCTACAACAGCGGTCGTTCGTCGTTCGTCGTCCGTCGGTCGTCCAAAAATTCAGTCTGAATACTTTTTGCAATGTAAATTGAAATATTTCCAACCGAATCTTGTGTTAAAATAAGAGCGCCGTCTTAACATTTCACCCACCATTCCCCATCTCCCCATCTCCTAATCCCCTCATCTCCCAATCCCCAATCCCCCCATCTCCCCACCTTCACCATTTCTTCAGCATTTCTCTAGTGACGGCCCCGCTGTGAACCAATATACTGGGAGAGAGTTCATCCCTCATAATTCATCCTTCATAATTCTTCAAAGGAGTCGCCGATGCGCCGACCGTGGATCATAATTTTCTGTTTCGCCACCGCCCTGTGGCTGTGGGGCTATTCGCCCGGGCTGGTTTATGCCGATGGTCCGGTACCCCTTAATCCCGATGCCGTATGGTTTTCCGAAGATGTGGATGACACGCAAAGTGTCGTCTGGGGAGATGTAGACAATGATGGCGATCTTGACCTCGCAGCGGGAAATTGTGGTGCCCCAAATGAGTTTTATGAGAATGATGGGGGCTTATTACAATCTCACAGTACTTGGATGTCCCAAGAAGATGATTGTACGCAGGAGATATCCTGGGGTGATATGGATAATGACGGTGATCTGGACCTAGTTGTTATAGACTCTTCACGCCTTAGCGAACAACAACCCGTCGCTAGAATTTACCTTAATGCAGATAACATGCTACAAGATACGCCTGTTTGGACTTCCTCGCTTGTAACCGGTACTACCTATTATCCGTACTTTTATAGTATTGCTTTGGGGGATGTAGACAATGACGGCGATCTTGACTTGGCTGTTGGTGGTGAGGCGAACAGTTTTCCATATTCAATAAACAGGCTCTATTTAAATGAAGGCGATACATTGCAAGTGAATCCTATCTGGCTATCTGAAGACTCTTATCCGCCACGTCTTACATATAGCCTCGATTGGGGCGATGTTGATGGGGATGGCGATCTCGATTTAGCCGCCGGGAAGAGTTGGGGGCAAAATGAAGTCTACCTAAACGAAGGAGGTGTTCTCGAAACTGTTGCCTCGTGGATATCGTCCGAAGAGGATGAATCTACTTTGAGTGTCGCTTGGGGTGATGTGGATGGGGACGGTGATCTTGATTTGGCTGCGGGTAGTGTTGGGCAAAATAAAGTTTATCTAAATGAAGGTGGTGTTCTGGAAACTGTTGCTTCATGGATGTCCGAAGTAGATGAACATACTCGGAGCGTTGCTTGGGGTGATGTCGATGGGGACGGCGACCTTGATTTGGCTGTGGGAGATGCTGGACGAAATAGTGTTTACCTAAACAAAGACGGCGTCTTGGAGACAACAGCCTCTTGGTTTTCAAATGACGACGATTATACGAAAAGTATCGCTTGGGGGGATGTTGATGGGGATGGTGATCTTGATTTGGCTGCGGGAAATTCTAATGCGCCCAATAAAGTTTATTTGAACACGAGCGATATTTTAGGGCAGATAAACAGAGGGACTTGGACGCCCGATGATGGGGAGGATAGCTGGGCAGCCATTGATTTGGGGGATGTGGATGTAGACGGCGATCTTGATCTTGTGGTGGCAGGATTAAATGCTCCCGATAGGATATATTTTAACGAAGGCGGTAAATTTCAACAAACGGCTACTTTGCTGACTGAAGATGAAGATAGAAC
>CAZWZZ010000556.1:0-4931 GCA_964638395.1 uncultured Caldilineaceae bacterium | reverse complement strand
ACTTTAGTTTTGCCATTTGACTTTTCCTTTCTTTGCTTAACTTGTGTCCAAAAGGCTAAACAACTTGTTTTTCAGGATGAAGCCCGTCGTAAACTGAAGAAGGGCATTGATACATTGGCAAAATCAGTGATGACGACGCTCGGCCCCAAGGGGCGTAATGTTGCGCTGGACAAGAAGTGGGGCGCACCGACCGTCACCCACGACGGCGTCACCGTGGCCAAAGAGATCGAGTTGGAAGACCCGTATGAAAATATGGGGGCGCAACTGCTCAAGGAAGCGGCCACCAAAACCAACGACATCGCCGGGGACGGAACCACCACGGCCACGGTGTTGGCCCACACCATCGTCACCGAGGGCTTGAAGAACGTCGCCGCCGGGGCCAACCCGATGCTGCTCAAGCGGGGCATCGAAAAAGCGACCGTCACCCTGACCGAAGCCATTAACGATATGGCCATTTCCATCGACACCAAAGAGGAGATCGCCAGCGTGGCCTCGATCTCGGCTCAGGATCGGGAAATCGGCGAACTGATCGCCGAGGTGATGGACAAGGTCGGCAAAGATGGGGTGATTACCGTCGAAGACAGTAAAGGGTTGGCTTTTGAGACGGAGTATGTGGAAGGGATGCAGTTTGATCGCGGCTACATCAGCCCCTACTTCATCACCGATCAGGAAACGATGCAGGCCGCCCTTGAAAATCCCTATATCCTCATTCACGACAAGAAAATTTCGGCGGCCCAGGATTTGATCCCGGTTTTGGAGAAGCTGGTCCAGAGCGGCAAGCGGGAATTGGTCATCATCGCCGAGGATGTGGATGGCGAAGCGTTGGCCACGCTGGTGCTGAACAAGCTGCGGGGCACGTTCAATGTGCTGGCCGTCAAGGCCCCCGGCTTCGGCGACCGGCGCAAGGCGATGCTGCAAGATATTGCCGTGTTGACCGGCGGGACGGTCATCACCGAGGAGATGGGCCGCAAGCTGGACAGCGCGACTTTGGAAGATTTGGGGCAATGTGATAAAGTGGTGGTCACGAAGGATGATACGACGATTATTGGGGGCCACGGCTCGGACGGAAACATCACCGGTCGTATCAACCAGATCAAGGCCGAGATCGAAAATAGCACCTCCGACTATGACCGGGAGAAGCTACAAGAGCGGCTGGCTAAGTTGGCCGGCGGCGTGGCCGTCATCGGCGTTGGGGCGGCGACCGAGACCGAGATGAAAGAGAAGAAGCATCGGGTCGAGGATGCCCTGAGCGCCACCCGGGCTGCGGTCGAGGAGGGGATCGTCCCCGGCGGCGGCGTGGCCTTGCTGACGGTTATCCACGCTCTGGACGACCTCGAAGTCGCCTCCCCCGAAGAGCAGACCGGCGTCAACATCGTCCGCCGGGCGCTCGAAGAACCGATGCGGGGCATCGCCCGCAACGCCGGGATGGATGGCTCGGTCATCGTCCAGGAGGTGTTGCGCCAGCAGAAAGCGCAAAATAACAAGAACATCGGCTATGACGTGATGAGCACTGATTACGTCGATATGGTCAAAGCCGGAATCATCGACCCGGCCAAAGTGACCAAGGGCGCTCTGAACAACGCCGCCTCCATCGGGGCTATGATCCTGACCACCGAAGCCCTCATTACCGATGTCCCGGAGAATGAGAAAGCAGCGGCCACCCCGCCGATGCCTGAGTATTAAATATGATTGAACCAGGAACGATATGCCCGGAATCAATGACCTAACCGCTACTCGTGAAATATTGCGTGATTTGACGCGCATCGTTGAGACCACCCGGCAGGCGCTGGCGACGATAATCCGTGAAAACAATTGGCCCGAGGGCCACCTCTCCAATGATCGCCTGGGCCAATTTGCGGAGACGTTGAACCATATCGGCGAGGTGCGCGAAGGTTTCATTTTGAGCCAGCGCACCTCGCCCCAGGCTACTCTGTCGGAGATTCAGGGCCTGGTGGCCGATATTCTGCTGGATTGGAAATGGGTCCAGGAACTCAACCTGGCTTTTGCCCCCGGCGACCAGGTCGAAACGTTGGGGGAGCAGTTGGTGGTTTACAACCACGCCCTGGTGGCGATGGCCGTTCTGCCCCGCCTGCCCGCTGAGGCGATCACTTTTCCCCAACGCCGCCCCACCTACGGCGATGTCACCCCGCCCACCGCGCCAAACGAAACCTTAGCCCGCATCGAGGAGATCGAGCGGATCATCTACAAAGCCGAAGTGACGACCGTCCAGGATATGGATTACGGCTCGTTCCGGCGCACTTATGCCTTTTTCGAGGCGAGTAGCTGGTTGGTGAAGCAATATCTGGAGAGGTTGTTGTGAGCGGCGGCTTGCGCCGCTACGCTGCCTCATCCTCCCCTAAATCCAACGCCACCTCATCCCGCATCAATTGATCGGTGGTCACGCCAGACACATCAGCCACCTTAAGAATCATCTCCGTAGACCTCCGAAGTCTAGTCGCTCACACTTTTAAAGCAGTCTCTTCGAACCAGGGTAGGTTTCTCAAAACTCCAATCCCAACCCATCATAAGCGATCAACACCTCACACCGTTGCCGGTCGAGGGGGCGTCGTTGGAGATACCCCTCGGCCTGCCCTTTCGCCTCCCAAATGTCGTCGTCGCTACTGGTGGGGTCGTGGTGGAACAGGGCCAGCCGCTTGACGTTGGCCCGATAGGCCAACTCTGCGCCCATCATGGCCGTGCTGTGCCCCCAATCGGGCCGGTCTAGCACTTCGGTCAAGCTGTACTGGGCATCGAAAATCAACAGATCGGCATCTCGGAAAAACTCGACGTACTCCTTGGTGTGTTCCGGGCCGACCCGCTTATATTCGGAGTCGGTGGCGATCACCAGGCAGGAATGGTCATCTTCGAGACGATAGCCGTAGGTTTCGCCGGGGTGGGACAATTTTAAGGGATGCAGCCGCAGCTTGCCGATTTGGCTCCATTGATCGGTTGGCAGTTGCCGAAAGTCCAGCGTAGCGTTCATATAGCTAACCGGCACGGGGAAAAATTGACCATGCTGTTGCCGGATCAGGCGATCCTCCAAATCATCAAAGGGACTGTAGATGGTAAAGTGATTGTTGGGGATGAAGGCCGGCTGGAAGAAAGGAAAGCCGTGGATATGATCCCAGTGGGTGTGGGTGAAGAGCATATCGGCCTGCTGGTCGCCCTGAGCAAAACCTTGCTGCATCAGGTCGATCCCTAACAAACGTAAGCCGGAACCGGCATCGACAATAAGTCGCTGATCCCCCGTCCGGATTTCCAGACAGGTGGTGTTGCCGCCGACCGTGTTTTGCACGGTAAATGGCAGCCGCTCCAGATAGCGATCAATAGCAGCCTGATCGGATAAATCCACGCCCGACGCTCCTTCGAGGGCCAGCCGAATTTTTTGCTTCATAGCCATCCCTTCCAGCGGGGCCGGAATGGAGCCTCGTGTGCCCCAAAATTTAATGTACATCGCCTATCTCCCTATTTACAACCGTAGTCCTTTCATTATACACCATCTACGTTGCAAAATGCTTGCAGAGTTTGGCCTTTAGGAGATTTTTACCAGCCTAACCTGAGGGTCCGTCGATAACACCGTCCAATCAACGGCTCACCGCTCATCCGTCGCCACCACGCCCTGTTCAACAAGACGGTCTACGTCAGTCTCGCTGTAACCGAGCAGCTCTTCCAAAATGGCACGGGTATGCTGTCCCAAGTTGGGCGCGGGAGCGGCGCGGATGTCCGGGGCGGAGGAAAGATGAGGCGTCGTCCGGGCGAAGGTGTGGGGGCCAACGTCGGGATCGTCGATGTCCAGCAACATATGGCGCTGCCGAAAATGGTCATCCTCGAAGACATCTTGGGCGTTGTAGACCGGCCCGGTTGGTACGCCCGCCGCGTTAAGCGTTTCGACCACCTCGGCCCGGGTTTTGTCGGCCATCCAACCCTCGATGAGCGGTTGCAGAACCTCGGCGTTGGCAGCCCGGCTGGTGCCGTCGGCGCTGCGCGGGTCATCGACCAGGTCGGGCCGACCGATGGTTTTGGCCAGCCGTTGCCAGATGAGATCATCCGGCACGTTGAGGGCCACGTAGCCATCTTGGCATTGAAACGCCCCCCGGGGCCAGAGATGCTGCAAACGGCCCCGCTGCGGCGCTTGCCCCGTCAACGAATAGAGCGTCACCATTCGCTCGTTGAGGGCCAACATATTGTCCAGCATCGACACATCAACTAGCTGTCCCTGGCCGGTGCGCTCCCGCATGAAGAGGGCCTGCATAATGCCGTAGGCGGCAATCTGGCCGGAGTAGACATCGGCCAGGCCGTAGAGGGAGTAGGTCGGCGGCTTGTCGGCAAAGCCGATCAAATCCATGACCCCGCTCATGGCCTCAGCCACGATGTCGAAGGCGGGCCGGTCGCTGTAGTCGCTCTGGTAGCCGGGCAGCCGACCAAAGCCGGAAATGACAGCGTAAATCAGGCGTTGGTTGAGCGGTTGGAGGCTGTCATAGTCCAGCTTCATCTTGGCCGTCGCGCCGGGCCGCAGATTTTCGACCACGACATCGGCCTTGATGACCAGCCGGCGCAAAATTTCCTGCCCGGCCTGGCTCCGCAGGTTGAGGGCCAGACTTTTTTTGTTGCGATTGTAGGAGAGATAGCCGCCGGCCTTTTTGCGGCCCTCCTTTTCGACAAAGGGAGGAATGGCCCGGCGGGGGTCGCCGCTGCCGGGCCGTTCGATTTTGATAACTTCGGCTCCGGCATCGGCCAGCAGCATCGTGCAGTAGGGGCCGCTCATATATTGCTCCAGGCCGATGACCCGGATACCGGACAGGGGACGTTGGGTCGAGTCTATCACGTCTCAAACCTCCTTGTTTGATCGTTTGGCAGCAATGTACAATAGAATTTCGGTAACAGTTCACCTTATTGGAGTTAGGGAGAAGTAGGAGCGGGCTGACCGATGA
>CAZWZZ010000555.1:3735-4936 GCA_964638395.1 uncultured Caldilineaceae bacterium | reverse complement strand
CGCCTTGGCCCGGTTGACATAGCCTTGCACCATGCTGTGGGGATCGGCCAGGCCGTCCCGCTCATAGAAAGTACCGCCGACGATGCCTTCCAGATTGAGATAGGGCAGCCAATGGGCCAACTCCGCCGGCGTTAAGATCACCGACTCGACGCCCAGGCTGTTTTGCAGCGCCACATTTTTCTTGAATTGGGCCAGATCGGTCTCGTTATCCAGCAAAAAGAGGTAGCCAATCTGGCGCAGGTCGATTTCCTGTCCAATTTCTTCGGGGAATCGCTGCATCAACTTAAAGCTTTCGATGGACAGCTTGATGTTGACCTCGGTCGAGAATTGGTGGCGGATGCCCCCGGCACATTTGCCGGTCGAGGCTTCGCCAAAGGAGGTCTCTTTTTCGAGCAGCGTCACGCTAACGCCGCCCCGTTTGGCCAGATGGTAGGCCGTGCTGGCCCCCATCACGCCCCCGCCAATGATGACGATGTCGCTGTTTTTGGGTAGCATACTGTGTCCTTTTTGTGATAGAGTTTATCCAAACCAAAAAATGGTTCTGGGAAGGCTGGACGTGTAGAAGATTGGAAGATTGGTTAAAATTTCAACCTTCCAACCTTCCAATCTTCCAATCTTTCAATCTTCCAACTGTTCCCTAATACACCCACTGTTCGAACAACGGCGTCAAATCGCAACCGCACTCAGCCTCGGCCAGCGCCTTGAAATCCTCACCCGTGGCGATCTGCCATTGGTAGGTCTGGTAATAGCGGCGCAGAAAAGCGGCAAAATTCTCCGCGCCCATCTCCTGGGAGAGAGCCTCGATAAAAAGCGGGCCACGTCCGTAGATAATGGCGCTGTACGCCTCCGGGCTGTAATCCCGGACAGGCCGGCCGATGGGAATTTGGGCGCTATCGATGCGGCTCCAACGCCGTTGGAGAGAGTTGCGAAAGCCCTGCGACCCGGTCGGGCCGTACACATCGGAATAGTAGATGACCGTCAAAAATTGGGCCAGAGCCTCATCCAGCCAGGGATCATCCACCTGATCGTTGCCGACCATGTTGTAGAACCATTGATGGGCCACCTCGTGGGCCACGACCGACTCCAGCAGGATGGTGTTAGGCGTCCCCCCCAGGCTGCCATCGACATCGTACAGATCGACCAGCAGGGCCACGATGCCGGGGTATTCGATGCCGAGGGCGAAGGTGGTCGTCGTCACCAG
>CAZWZZ010000555.1:2305-3635 GCA_964638395.1 uncultured Caldilineaceae bacterium | reverse complement strand
GCAATCTCCACGTTCCAGCCCTCATCATCATAGACGGCAATCATCGGGTAAAAGTGGGCCAGGGCTAACACATCATCGAGGTAGGCAAAGGTGCCATAGTTGCCCCCCTTGCCATTGGGCACGCGCACCCCGAAATCCAGTCGCAATACGACCGCCTCGCCCGGCTGGAGCGGCGTCGGCAGCGGAACCCGCATGGCGCTATTTTGCAGCTCGAACAGCGGCTCGACAGCCTGGCCGTTGACGGTCAGGTTGGCAATGGTCGTTGAACCGCTGGCCAGGTTGGGGAACAGGCGCAGGTAGATGTCATCGAGCGGCACATCCTCTTGGTTCGTATACAGCACCTCCTGTTGGCCGCTGATGTCGGTCAACGTCTCGGCAATCTGCACGTCGATGTGGTAGACGCTGGCCCCCGGCAGTTGATCCAGCACGTCCTGCGCCGACTCGATCAGCCCGGCCCGGAAAATCTCCCGATCCTTCCAGATCGTGTCGAACAGGGTGGGGTCCGGCACCTCCGGCCCTAGATTGGTCGTCACCACCGAGCCGCTCGGCTCCGGGGAGGCGCTCCCGGCCGTACCTTCCGCCTCGGGCAGCAACACCAGGTCGAACGTGCCCTCAGTTTCCCCGGGGGCGGGGTAATATTGAGTGACCAACGGTTGGTGTCCCGCAGCCGTAACCCGCAGATGCAAATGGGGCGGACGACCGCTGTAGGGGGGCGGGACGTGGCTCTCGAATTGGTACGCGCCTGCTTCTCCGGCGAAGAGCGTGGCCCGGTAAGCATCCCCATACGCCCCATCCGGCCCGGCCAGCCAGACCTCGATTTGGGCCGTTGGCAAGGGGACACAATCGACGCTGGAGCGGACGACGCCGCTCAGGCTAAAGCCCTGGCCGACGCTGGTTCGCTCCGGCGCGTTGGGCACATAAAATGGCCCTTCGGCATCAGGTTGGGTGGGTTCACAAGAGACGACAGCTTCGGTTGCCGGTGGTTCCGGCTCGCTGGTTGGTGTGGGAGCGGGCGTGTCGGTGGGGAGCGGCGTCTCGGTCGGGAGGAGAACCGGGGTGGCGGTGTGGATCGGCGGGGGGGTCTCGGTGGCGGTCGGTGTCGGCGATGGGGCCGGTGTGTCCGGTGGCGCTTCGGTGGTGGCGGTCGGGGTGGCCGTGGCCAGGGCTTGAATGATTGTCGGGGCCGGCCCGGCGGCGCTCTCGGTCGGGCCGGCCTCGGCGGGCGTCGGCTCGACCTGGCTTTGGCAGCCGGTCAACAGGATAGCTATCAATAAAATCACGAAACTCGTGCGGCAGGTTGTCATAAAACGTACTCCATTTGCAAAGTCAG
>CAZWZZ010000555.1:0-2205 GCA_964638395.1 uncultured Caldilineaceae bacterium | reverse complement strand
ATCACGAAACTCGTGCGGCAGGTTGTCATAAAACGTACTCCATTTGCAAAGTCAGAGCAGACCTTGTCATTGGCAGTTCAAGACCCTAAAGGTTTCCGCAATCAATTTCAGCCGAAAATTTGAGTAATTTGGGGCTAAAAATGGTCAAAAAATCAAATTTTGAAACCTTTAGGGTCTGATTTGTCTT
This sequence comes from uncultured Caldilineaceae bacterium, assembly GCA_964638395.1. Classification (GTDB taxonomy): domain Bacteria; phylum Chloroflexota; class Anaerolineae; order 4572-78; family J111; genus CAZWZZ01. The sequence continues at coordinate 2,018 of CAZWZZ010000555.1, read as the reverse complement.
AACTGCGTAACTCAGACTTGGTTTGTCGAACTCAACGATTCGAGGGGAAATGAGTTAGAGGATAGTTTATCAGTGGTCTCAGGCTTTCGCAATCAACTTCCCCCGATTATGTCAAATTGTGTTCAATTATAAGTAGATTAAACCTGGGCCACGTAGACGATCCACTCCCCGGCATCATACAGCCCCAACCCATCCCAGGCCGGGTAGGGTTCGACCATCTGAAAACCGGCCTGCCGCAGTATTGCCACCATCGCGGTGATACTGTAGGTCTGGTCACACAGCAAAATCTCATCCAGTTGACCCGTTTCCAGATGGATAATCGAGAAACGCTCCATTGAGGTCTCCGTCGCGGCATCCCAAAACCGTTCCCCCAGATGGAGAAAGGGGGCCTCGCCCCACAACCCGGTATCATCGGTGAACCACCAGGTGCTATTCGTCTTATCTACCTCTGCCTGGTTGAGCAGTTCGACACAGAGCCGCCCGCCCGGTTTGAACGACCGGGCGATGGTCGCCAGCAGATGGCGGGCCTCCTCTTTGGGAAAGACGGCCAGTTGGCCGTAGAGCAAAAGGGCGGCGTCAAATTCGGCGGCGACCGGGGTCAGGGTGCGGACATCCTGCTCAATGAAGCGACAGCGGTCGGCCACGTCCTCGGTGATGGCCAGGTCGCGGGCGTAAGCGATAGCCGCCGGGCTGAAATCGACGCCGGTCACTCGACAGCCCCGCCGGGCCAGCTCGACGGCATACAGCCCCGGCCCGCAGGTGACATCGAGGAGGCGCTGCCCCGCTTGCAGGGCCAGTTTGTCCCACAACCAGTCGAGCTGCCGCTGCCGCTCCGCCGGAACCCGCGAGGCCGCCCCGTGCGTTTCATCCAGATGTTCCCGCAACATCCGCTCCGAGAAAACCGGATCGTCCCAGGGCAAGTTGCCGCCCTTGACCCACGGCTCCGGTCGCACCGGGCGGCGATACAGCTTCCACAACGCCTGGCTGAGGGTCTGGTTGGTTTGAGCAGTCATCGGCTACCCTTCCGCAAAAAAATAGTCGGTCCTATTGTAATCTTCCCGCAAAACAGCGCAAAATTTGTGTTCGTTCAGCAATCGCTATGGGGGTAAACATAGGGCCGGTAAATTTGGACAAGAACGGAATTTGTGATAGAAATAGGCTCAATGTCATTAAGGTAGGAGCAGCCCGAGTAGGTAAGCGTAGCGAAACGGGTGACGACCTCCTGGAGGTGGCCACCCTGACCAGTAGCAGCCCGAGTAGGTGAGCGTAGCGAAACCGTATCGAGGGGTGCGGGGTGGCTCCCGGATTTGTCGCCTCCTCCGTTGCGGGGGAGGCTGGGCGGGGGTCTGAGCAGACAACTGCGTAAATCCTGCTGGCTGTCAGTTCCGGGAAACAAAAATGATCGATGAAACCATCTCAATCGAAGCGGCCCAACGATTCTATGATCGGCTAGGGGGCGGGCACGACCGGGCCGAAATTTATGAGGGGCGGGCCAAACAGCGGGGGCTGGCTCGGCTCGATCTGCGACCGGGCCACCTGCTGCTAAATGTCGGCGTCGGGACGGGCCGGGAACATCGGCAACTCTGCGCTCAGGTGGTCCCGGATGGCCTGGCCTACGGTCTCGACCTCTCTCCGGTGATGCTGCGGCTGGCTCAGGCTCGCACCGGTGCGCCGCTCTGCCGGGCCGATGTGCGCCGCCTGCCTTACTGCTCCGCTTCGTTCGACCGCCTGTTCTCTTCTTACGTCCTCGATCTGATCCCCGCCGCTGTCTTGCCGGGGGTGCTGGCCACGTTTCATCGGCTGCTCAAACCGGGGGGACGGCTGGTGTTGGTTTCGTTGACAGAGGGGGTGGATTGGCCCAGCCGAACGCTGGTGACTCTGTGGAAAACGGCCTACGCCCTCCAACCGGTCTGGTGTGGCGGCTGCCGTCCCCTGCAACTGGCTAACCTGGTTCGCCAGGCCGGCTTTCACCCGGTCGAGCGGGAGGTCATCGTCCAACTGGGCGTCCCCAGCGAGGT
>CAZWZZ010000554.1:0-4939 GCA_964638395.1 uncultured Caldilineaceae bacterium | reverse complement strand
AAGTGATCCGGGGTATCAGGCGACAAATGATCGCCTCATCATCGACGACGTGAATGTTTTTTGGTATTCCTCTACCTGCATCCCGTTCAATGGACACAAAGTATCCCCGTTCGAGTCGGTTTTGGTTAACTCATCTAAGCGTGCTTGTACCTGGTTGATGGTCTGGTGCAATTTTGCTTGATGGTCAGGATATTGACAACTCATTGTTATTTGTTGTTTGATAAGTTCCAGTTGTTTTTCAAGACGCGCAATGTTCAAAGCACGTGTGCCGGCGGTTTCTATCACATTTACCTCCAGTCGGTTTTCTTTAAATTTTTGGTGATGAAAATGTTTTGCCGGGTCAAATATCGCTGTCAGAGATAGGGCACATCACTATTATGTTGATAATCGGTGGGGGACAGAGGCACGTGCGTTTTTTGGATGTCGCTAGATGCCAAGCGTTTACATTTAATATGGCGGCAATTTATTCGGCACGAAGTCCTGTCAATAGAATGTGGGGTAGGAAAATCCTGAGAGGATGTACGATTGAACCATGCAAAATAATAGTAATACCATAGTACTATAAGCAGGGCCGTCTGTCTGTCGGTAGATTATGACAGTTGGTGTAGTGAAAGTTTGTAAAAGAGAAAATAGGTTTATGGGCTGCATAGCCTCGACCCATGAGCAAAGCAAAATTTGTAAAAATTACCTGATTTTGTGTACAATAGAAAGTGAAGGATGTGGCAAAAAGAACAATTGGCCGACACAGGTCAATCTTGCCCACTTTTCAATTCTCCCCGACCCTTTAGGTCAACAAACGGACGTTACTTGTTGGAAAAAATGAATAGTAGCGAGGAGGTCAATGATGACACAACGCCACAAGATAAAAATAGGTAGAGATCACCCGGAGAAAGAACGCCTCAGACCGGTGATGAATATCCTCTTTGCCACGTCAAATTATCATATCAATCAAATCAAGCCAGAAGCGAGTTAAAATAAAATATTTGTCCGACTTATCGCCCAAGTAGTTGCTAAAGCGTAGTCCAAACGACAAGTTTTTTGAGAGATAAGCTGGTAAAATTCACTCCGGCAACTTTTTGGGCTTGTTACTGGAGAACGTGACGAGTCGCCCGGCGTCATAAGTTCATTGTGAGAGGAGGGAAGCAGTCTTAAAAATTGCATGGGGACACCAACGAGGGTGTTCCACCCCGGATGGGTGAGAAGGGACCAGCTTCTCGCCGTGGTCTGCCCCGGTAGATGCCGGGTCGGCCAACCGGGTTCAATGTTTGAACAATTTTGAATAGTAAAGGTGAAAGGAAAAGAACATGTTACAGATGAAACAGATCAATCTGGAGACCTACCTTCGGGATAATCGCTTGTTGTTAATCTTTGCCCCGAAATCCAATCATCAGGACTATCAACGGCAAATTGATATGTTTCGAGAGCGAACGCCTGCCCTGAATCACCGAGATTTATTAATGTTTCATCTATTTGAGGAAGAACCGGGCTATCTTGGTAATCGGGTGATCGCCCCGGAAGCCGCTCGCACGACTCGCCGGCGGCTCGATGTCCAGCCTGGTGAGTTTACCATCGTGTTGGTCGGTAAAAATGGTCAGGTTCAACTTCGCTCCGACCGGCCCACTCATCCCGACGGCATTTTTGCCCTGATCGACTCCGGCATGCGCCGACAGTGGGGCATCCGGGCTAAAGCTGTTGCTTGAGTGCAAACTTGTTTCAAAAAACGCCCCGGCGGATCAACCGATCCGCCGGGGTTTTTTGTGTCATTCGGTAACGCCCGCGTTCCAGGTGGTCAGCGTCGTGGCGATGCCTGCCATCTCCAACGCTCTGCCCATCAGTCCCACGGACTGAGTGCAGAGTAGTCAGGCCGGGTCGGCAGGGGTCTCTTTATTTTCAAAACCGGTTCCGAATCACCCTGGCCGGATTTCCGGCCACGGTAGTCCCGGCGGCCACATCGTTAGTGACGACCGCCCCGGCCCCCACCACAGCCTCGGTTCCGATGTGGATACCCGGTAAAATAATGGCCCCGCCGCCGATCCAGGCTTTGTCCTCGATGACGATCTTTTTAGCCACCTCGATGCCTCGAATCCGCTCGGCGGCCTTGAGAGCGTGACTGGCGGTGTAAAGCTGCACCGCCGGGCCGATCATCACGTGGTGGCCGATGTGGACTTCGTTGTTGTCCAGGATGGTGCAGCCAAAGTTGAGATAGCTCTGGTCACCGATGAAAATGTGCTGGCCATAGGTGCAATGGAAGGGTGGCTCGATGAATGAGTTTTGGCCCAAACTCCCCAACAGGTGGTTGAGAATGAATAGTCGCTCAACCTCTTCCGCCGCCGCGTTAAAGGAGTGGAGCAACGCTTTGATTTGCCGCCGTTCGGCGGCCAGGGTCTCATCCAGGCAGTTGTAGGCTTCACCGGCCAACATCTTTTCTTTTTCACTTTTTTCAAACATCCATCATGCTCCTTTGGAACGGCACTTAAATAAATTACCCAGTTCAATGTTCGTGATAAAACGTAATGCGTAAAACGTAAGGGTTTTCTGAGTAAGTCATTACGTTTTACGTTTCACGTTTTAGGGGAGCAAGGAAAACGGGTAAGTTATTTAATTCTCATTCCTTTGTGTTGTTCCGCGCTACTCAGGATGCTACCCTATTTAGTCTGAGCAGTGACGATCACTCCTTATCGGTGTAGAAATCCGGATAATGTGCCTTAAGACATTCAGGGCAGATGCCGTGGCTAAATTCTGCATCTGACCGCTCGTGGATGTATGTTTCAATTTGTTGCCAATCTCCTTGATCATCCCTTATTTTCTTACAATAGCTACAAATAGGCAGGAATCCCTCTAATTTTTTAACTCTGGCCAAAGCCAGTTCAAGTTCGGTAATCAGGGCGTCCTTTTCTGATTCTAATTGTTTCCGTTCGGTGATGTCCTGGATCGTTCCCCGCAAGAAATATCCGGCGTCCCCCTTTTTTTCGTCGGGCTGACAGATCGCCTGCACCCATTTCACCCTATTGTGCGGCAATTTCAACCTAAGCTCGATGTTGTAAGGGATTCCTGCCCGAACCGCTCGCTGAAAGGCTGCCGAAAAAGTAGCGTACTGTTCCTCATCGTAGATCCGTTTGAATTCATCGATGTGCGGCGGACCAAGCGCCGGGTCTCTGTCATAGATGGTGTAAACTGCCTCCGACCAGACCGGAATGCCGATCTCAGGATCAAACTGCCAGTTTCCGATAGTTGCAATCTGTTGAGCCAGTTCCAGGTCAATCAGGGCCTCTTGCAGTGCGCGTTCAGCCTCCTTGCGGTCGGTAATATCCTGCTTCGTACCAAATAATCTCAAGGCTTTGCCATCGGGCGAATATTCTATCCGGCTTAATGAATTTACATATATTACCTCCTTTGTTTTACGATTAATGCAACGATATTGGCACTTAAAGTCGATGTTGTTTTGCAGGCTTTCAGCAAAGATACGCATGGTTTCATCGTAGTCGTCGGGGTGTACAATATTTTGAAAATCCTCAACTTGATATTCTTTTCCATATTCAAAACCAAACATATGACAAAATTCGGCGGAGCCTGTCCATGTGCCTGTCGTAAGGTCTGTTTCGTAACTGCCTATTTTCCCGATTAGCTGTGCTTGGTTGAGCTTTTCCATGCTTTCCATCAATGCTTGTTCTGCTTGTTTGATGTCAGAAATATCTCTGCCTGTTGAAATAAAGTGGTCGCCAAATGGTATACTATCCATAGATAAATATTGTTTGGTTGGCGGAAAGTATCTTTCCCATCTGTAAGATTTTCCTGTAGTAAATATTTTCTCTACGACAGGCAAAAATTCTGCATGGACATCATAACCAAAAATATCGTTGGGTGTTTTTCCGATTACTTTTTTTTGTGTCTTTTTCCATGCTTTCAAAGCTGCCGGATTAATATCTGATAACGCCCATCCTTTAATTTCTCCACGCTTATTTCTTATTAATTTCCAGACATGGACCTCATCAATAAGACTTTCAAATAAGTCCCTATATTTTTCTTCACTTTGCCTTAAAGCTTGTTCCGCTTTTACCCGCTCGGTAATATCATTAAAAGCTCCCCACAATCGAGTTATTTTCCCCTCGCTGTTTTTTTCGGCTCTTCCGCGGGCAATACAAGTTCGTATCTCGCCGTCTGAACGTATAGCTTGTAGTTCAACTTCGTAAGGTGTTCCGTTTTGAACACACGCTTCTACTGCCCTACTTAATTTTTCATAACTTTCTTTTTGGTAAAACCCTGATTGTTGGGCCCATTTTGGTGCCCCGTCTTTGGGCGAACGCTTAAAAATGCTGAATAAACCATCCGACCAATAGGCTATATCGTTTTCAATATCCCATTCCCAACTTCCCATATTAGAAAGCTGTTCAGCATCTTTCAATAGTTCTTGCTGTTTTTTTACGGTATGTTCGGCTTGTTTTCGTTCGGTGATGTCTCTAATGATCATACTGGTGAAAAGTTGTCCGTCAGCATCCTTGTATATTGCTGAAGAAACCTCACCGGGGAAGATGGTTCCATCTTTTTTCTTATAGTTCAGCTCGCCAACAAATTTTCCGGTTTTTTCCCGCACTTCAAGGGCTTCTGCTAATCTATCATCTGCCTCGTCGAGGATTGCCATACGCCCACCATCAATTATTTCTTGCTGCGTCATCTGGAAGAGATCACATGCGGCCTGGTTCGCAAAAAACACATTGCCGTCCGGTGCAGTCAGTAGAATCGCATCCATACTGTTATCAACGACAGAGCGATAATACCTATCCAGGAAATCATTTTGTTTCTTTAATGCCCTAATTTGTCTTTCTAATTCTTCATAGGTTGGTTTGTCGTCTGCTATCATGATCTTTCCTCTTAGGCCGTTCCAAAATTAATAGGAGTTACGCGGTTCGCATCCCGAGTAGCCTTGAAAAGGCGTATCGAG
>CAZWZZ010000553.1:0-4943 GCA_964638395.1 uncultured Caldilineaceae bacterium | reverse complement strand
TGGTTCACAAATAGGTTGACACTTTTTTACCCACCGGATTGAACAACGTCACCCCGTAAAACGCAAAACGTGAAACGTGGGGTGTTGTTTTGCCAAAATCATTACGTTTTACGCCTGACGTTTTACGACGTTGTCAACCAAATTTCTTGGGGATATGAACCATCCCGACTTTTCTACCCTAAACTCCGGGACGCCCCGGCGTCCACGCTACCCGGCCAGCCTCGCTCCGAATAGTAGCCCCAAAGTCGTATTGTCAACGGCCTGACTATGTGTTAAAGTGCTGTACATAGCGCCCTGGTTGCACCAGATTGCACCTTAAAAACAAACATCGCGTTGGAGGAAGTCCCGTGGTTCAGCCTGCCTGGAAATATGGCTTGTTGGAAGGTTGGAAAATTGGAAGCGTGGCAGTAATAGCCCACCTTGACCGATTCCGCTCGACGCTGCGTTTGAACCGCTATGAAATTTCTAACCATGAGCCAGCCCATTGATTTGGGTCTGGCTCTTTTTATTTGGGGAAAACGGGCTATGAGACATACATTCTGGACTTTGCTACTCTTGACGACCCTGCTATGCCTGACACCGGCCGGCATCAGCCAGGCCCAATCACCCGATACGCCCGGCGATGTCCGGGCCGCGCTCGTTGAGCAAGAGACCGTTCGGGTCATTGTCGCCCTGCGGGCAGCGCCGGCGGTGGCGGTTGGCCTGCAAATTGCCGAGGTGGCGCGTGCCCAGGAACAGGTGATGGAGGATGTGCCGGCGGAGGATTTCACCCTCATCCACGCCTACGACACGCTGCCCGGCCTCGTCGGCGAAGTGACGCCGGCGGGTCTGGACGCTTTGCTGGCTCAGCCGGACGTGGCAGCCGTGGCTCTCGATTTGCCCGTCGAGAGCGCCCTGGCCGAGAGTGTCCGTCTGGTGCAGGCCGACATCGTTCACGATGCGTTAGGCTTCACCGGCGCAGGGGTCAACGTGGCCGTGCTGGACACCGGCGTGGAAGTGACCCATCCCGACCTGGCCGATCACATCATCGCCGAAAAATGTTTCAACCGGGCCGGCTGCCCGCCCGATGATGCCGACGAAGGGGAGCGGGCCGAGGACAACAACAGCCACGGAACCCATGTCGCCGGAATCATCAGCAGCGCCGGGCAGGTCAGCCCGCCGGGGGTGGCCCCGGATGCCGGTCTCGTCGCCGTCCGCGTCCTCAACGACAGCGGCTCCGGCTTTACCTCCGATGTGTTGGCCGGGTTGGATTGGGTGATGGCCAACCAGGCCCGCTTCGACATCAAGCTCATCAACCTCAGTCTGGGCGGCGGGCGGTACAGCGGCGTGTGTGACGAGGCGGATGCCAACACCCGCCTGTACGCCGACGCCGTAGCCCTGGCCCGGTCAGCGGGGATGACCCTCTTCGCCGCCTCCGGGAACAGCGGCCTGCCGGAGCAACTGATGGCCCCGGCCTGCGTCTCCGGTGTGGTCGCCGTAGGCAGCAGCTACGATGCTGATTTTGGCTCCTTTTCGATGGGGTCTGTCTGCTTCGAGGAAAATGCTATGGTCGATCAGGTGGCCTGTTCGAGCAACAGCAGCCCGGAACTCGACCTGTTAGCCCCCGGCGCGTCGATTTTGTCCACGGGGCTGAACGGCGGCCAGACTAGCAAATCCGGCACGTCGATGGCGACGGCTGTGGCCAGCGGGGTGGCGGCCTTGATGCTGGAGGCCGACCCGGCCCTGACGCCGGAGGAGATCGAAACGATTTTGGAGGAGAGCGGTCTGCCGGTCGAGGATGAGCGGAACGGGCGGGTCACGCCCCGCGTCGATGCCCTGGCCGCTGTCAGCGCGGTGAGCGACGCGGAAGCGGTGATGTTCTCCGGCACCGTTTTGCTAGAAGGCCGCACCGATCAGAGCGGAACACAGGTCATTTTGAGCCAGACCCCCTGCCCGGATGTCATTTCGGCGGAACCCACGACCACGACTGCGACCGATGGTCATTTTGAGGTGGAACTCCTGACCGGCCAGAGCGACATCTGTCTGCAACTCCTTCAACCCGGCTATCTGTCCGGGCAGCGTCTCAATCCCGACGGCGATTTGGGGCAGTTGACGCTCCTCGGCGGCGACATCAACGGCGACAACCTGATCGACATTTTCGACCTATCTCTGATCGGCGTCCGCTTCGACAGCACCGACCCGGCCACCGACATCAACGCCGACGGCATTGTCGATATTTTCGATCTGGTCATCACCGCCGGCAACTACAATCGGGCCGGGCCGTTAACCGAGTGGGAGTAAACAGCAATGGATCTGAGCCGCTTCCTCAAGGCCATCCGGCAACGCGCTCGCTTCTGCCCCGTCCTCCCCTTCTTTTGCCACAAACGTCGGGCGACATATCAAATAATTGTTAGCCTCGTTCCGCTTTTACTGATTGCGCTTTTCTCTTTCTATCTCCCCGTCTCTCCAATCATTTTGCTGATTGGTGTGGTCTGTATTTGTCTTTATCTGGCGCTGCTCATTAGACCACCCCACATATCAAATGACTACCCCCTTGTTTCGCTACTCAATCAGGCCACTCGTGACATAGCCGATGACGAGGCCCTGGAGGATTATATTTTTCCGGTAATCCACCAAACATTGCCGGGAGAGACGCTGTGGCTGTGGTATTATCAGCCGGAAACTTACACGTTGAGCTTACATCGGGCCGAGGGTCTGACAAAAAGCCCGCCGCTGTCCCTGTTGCCCGTTGATGTGGATATCGACCGATTGGGCAAAGATTGGCGTTTGGTTTCCAGCCTGCCGGAGTGTGCCCTGCGGCAGGGCTTACTGACGTTGGACATCGCCATCATTGTGCCGCTGGTGGTGGCTAACGATGTAGCGGGGCTACTCGGTCTGGGATCACGGATCACGGTTTCCCGCCAAATCAAAAGAGGGTATGACTTGTCTCGACTCAATAGTGTCGCCAGTCAGGTGGCCTTTGTGATCCAGAGCCTCCGGCAGCAAGCGCAGTTGGTCGAGACAAATGGCAAGTTACAACAAGCCTACCGGCGGATCATCGATACGCAGGAGGAGGAGCGGCGACGTTTAGCCACAAAGTTGCACGATGAGATTTTAGGCCAGTTGGCTTTGGTCGGGTTTACGGCGCGGAAATGTCAGAAACAACTAACGACTCAGCCCGATCAAGTCAATCAATGGCTGGGGTGTCTGGCCACGGACACGGTACAGGTGAGCCGCCGGCTGCGTGAAATTACTCAGGGACTTTACCCAACGGTTTTGATGGATTTGGGCCTGATTCCGGCGCTCAGAGCCTACCTCGATTCGTTGGTCATCCACCCTTCGGTCGGGCCAACCAGGCCGACAATCACCTTGACCGTGCAAGGATTTTATGAGCAACGCCTGAATAACCAAAAATTGGCCTGCGATATCTACTACATCGTGCGTCAGGCGTTGGATAATGCCCTGACCCACGCGCAGGCTGACCAAATCTTCATCCACCTCCGCTGGCGAGTAGGGGCAATTAGCGCCACCGTGCAAGATGATGGCTGCGGCTTGAGAGAAAAGCCGGAGCTGTTGATCGGGCAGAATGGGCATTTGGGGTTGCTGTCGATGCAGGAGCGGACGTTGGTGTGGGGCGGCACGCTCGAGGTGCAGACTGTTCTTGACAAGGGTACGACCATCCACGCCGTGCTGCCGGTTGACCAATCCAGCCAGCGACCGACCGACTTGCAGGCGTTTGTCTACGACTTGTCTATTTAGATAGGAGTTACGCAGTTGAGCGACAAACGCATCCTGAGTAGGCGGTAGCCGTATCGAAGGGTGTCGTTTGGAGCGGCTGCACCCCTCGATACGCCTTTTCAAGGCTACTCGGGATGCGAACCGCGTAACTCCTATTAGATTTCAATGGCATTAAGTTGAGCGGGTAGCATCCTGAGTAAACCGGAGCGGAGCGGAGGTTGTATCGAAGCCGCGTCCTGAGCTTGTCGAAGGGGGTGCGGCTCAGCCGACGATTCGAGGCCAGCCCGCACCCCTCGATACGGTTTCGCTACGCTCACCTACTCGGGATGCGACGAACTTAATGACATTGATTTTGATTTAGATTGAGCAGGCGTGGCTCCAAAAAAGATCAGCGAGATGCCTCGAGAAACAGTAGCACAGCCCCCACCCTGGAATTGAGACCGGCTTCCGCCGACAAATCCAGTTTGGAAAAGATATTGTTCAGATGACTCTCGACGGTGCGCTCGCTGACAGTCAGCTTTTCAGCCACGACCATATTGGTGTATCCCTCAGCCACCAGCCGCAAGACCTCGATCTCCCGTTTCGTTAAGCGCATGAGGCGGGCATCCGGCGTCTTCGCCGCCAAGCGTAACAGTTCATCCTGGATCTCAGGGGCCAAAATTGCCCCGCCCTCGGCCACAACCTCGATGGCCCGGACCAACTCTGACGCCTCATCGAGCGTTGTTTTCAGCAGATAGGCTTTGCCGGCCGTGCCGTCCCGCAAAAATGCTTCGGCATACTGCCGCTCGCTGTGGTGTGAGAAGAGAACGATCCCAACCGTGGGTAACACAGCCCGGATTTGGCGGGCCGCCTCGATGCCGGACAGTTTCGGCATCTGAATATCTAACAAGATAACATCCGGTTGTGCGTGGTGGGCCGTCTGAACGGCAGCCTCTCCATCAGCCACAGCTTCGATAACAGTGATATTGGGGGCCTCGTCCAACACACGACGATACATATCTCGTAACATTGTTTGATCTTCGGCTATCAAGACGCGGATGGGTGACATCGACCTATCCTTTCTGTGTAGGGTGGATTTTGCTTATCTTAACCTATCTTAACTTACACGTCAATAGGCAATTTAGAACAATTCTAAGACTCAAATCGGCCAGTTAAAACGTAAAGTATGCTCACGGGACAAAATAGCTTACGTTTTGCGATTTACGTTTTACGGACGTTTGAACAAT